>DAIDIX010000017.1 GCA_027451645.1 Candidatus Dormiibacterota bacterium
AGAAATGATGCGTTGAGGCACGAAGGGAACCTAGGGTTTCCACATTGCAGTGTCACGGTGTCATGGACAACAGTGGCCTGCACAGTTGCAATGCATGTGGCAGAGTCGAGGACTCCTGCACTGCAGTGAGGAGCAGTGAAGAACTGCTGCTGAAATTGGTAGGAGCCATTTTGGAGAAATGTTGTGAGGCCAAAAATGAGACCGCAGAGACACATGAAGCCACCAACAATGGCTATCTGCTTTGCTTTTGCTCGTGGGGATAATTGACGCATACTGCAGCTTTGGACTCCTTTCGAGAACAGTGATCAAGCTTGTTCGGAACAAATTGATCCTATAATGCTGGAGGCTGGCTTCCTGGGGTATTGGTGATATCTGGGATATCTGGGAGCCGTGTAGGCCTTTTGACGAGCCATCTGATGACTGCATAGAGCATGGTGAGTCCGCCAAGGATGAGGAAAAGGATGGCAAGTCCGTACATGCTCTGCTCACCCGAAGTGCCTTGTGGATATGACGTGGTCTGCAGTGTCTGTCCATTGACCTCGACTGCTGTGACAGAGTTGTCCCAGAGCTGAACGGTTGCTGGTGTTCCTGCACTCCATGCAATTGGGCCAGCAAACTGGACATCGATCGTTGTCGAAACAGTGATGTTTCCTGGAAGGAGGAAGACTGCATTGAGGTATGGAGTGCAGTCGCCTCCGTAGGTTCCAGAGCACTGCTGTGAGACGCTCGCCTGTTCCACTGAACCTTGGACATACGAAATGCATGTGGAGGAATGGAGTACGCCTGAAGCGCAGGTTGGTGCTGAGAAGAATTGCTGCTGGGAAGCAAAATATCCCCTATTGGCAAACGTGATGATTGCAACAGTGAGTGCTATTGCCCAGAAGAAGCCTGCTGTGATGGCGAGCTTGATGGAAGTCTGGTTGTACCGGCTGTGAAAGGGTTTCGTCATGGTTTCATGCATTCCTGTAATGGAGCAGGTGCAGCACTGGTAGTATCCTTCGCAATCGGACAGTTGACAACTCCTGCCGGGGAAGAGCGTTCGTGAAATGCGTGAAAATGCTGCTACATGGTATGAATTGATATGGGGAATGAGCACAGGAGTACTGGAGAGAGATGTTTGAATCGCTGACTGACCGGCTTTCCGATGTGTTTTCCCGACTTCGTGGAAAAGGGAAGCTCTCGGAAGAGGATGTCGAGACTGGACTGCGCGAAATCCGTCGTGCCTTCCTTGAAGCAGATGTCAATCTCAAGGTGACGCGTACGCTCATTGACCACATACGTGAGAAGGCAATTGGATCGGAGATTCTCACATCGCTCACTCCGGACCAGATGCTCGTAAAGATTGTGAATGACGAGATCGTGGAACTCCTGGGGAGTGATGTCCATCCAGTACGGTACGCTTCCCAGCCCCCAACAGTCATTGTCATGGTTGGACTCCAGGGAAGTGGAAAGACGACAACGACAGCAAAGCTTGCAAGCCTCATACGGAAGGAGGGACACAGGCCGCTTCTCGTTGGTGTCGATGTTCACCGTCCTGCAGCTGGGGAGCAGCTGGCAAAGCTCGGCAAGGAGATCGATGTTCCCGTTGCTGTCCCGGAGGCAGGAGAGAGTGCTGTCCAAGTGGCTACCCGCGGTCTTGGGTCTGCACGCCAGTACAACTGTGATGTCGTGCTTGTTGACACTGCTGGCCGTCTCCAGATCGATGAAGAAATGCTCGGCGAGCTTCAGAACGTGATTGCAGCACTTCCCGTGTTCGAGAAGATTCTCGTCATTGACTCGATGACGGGTCAGGAAGGCGTGAATGTGGGACAGGGCTTCCATGAGGCTGTCGGCATTGATGGAGCAATCATGACAAAGCTCGATGGTGATGCCCGTGGGGGTGCAGCACTGTCGCTCCGTGCAGCAATAGGCGTGCCCATCATGTACTGCGGTACTGGAGAGCGTATCAGGGATCTGGAGGTGTTCGACCCATCCAGGATGGCATCACGCATTGTGGGCATGGGGGATGTCTTGAGCCTCATTGAGCGGGCACAGGAGACAATGGACCAGAAGGAGGCTGAGGAAGCATCAAAGCGGCTTCTTGAAGGCACCTTCACCTTCGATGACTGGCTCAGTCAGATGCGCTCAATGCGGCAGGTTGGTTCCATCGAGAACATCCTTGGAATGCTTCCTGGCGGACGGAAGATGCTGAAGCAGGTTGGTCAGTCGCTTCCATCAGAGGCAGAGCTCTCCCACATGGAGGCGATCGTGCTCTCCATGACGCGCCATGAGCGTGCCAGGCCGGAAGCCATTGATGGAAAGAGGAAGAAGCGCATTGCTCTCGGAAGCGGTACAGCTGTGTCCGATGTGAACAGGCTCCTCAAGAACTTCGAACAAGCTCGCTCACTTGCTAAAATGCTTGGAGGGGGTGGAAAGGGAGGCAAGAACCTCCGGAAGGCCATGAAAATGCTGGGGAATTCCAGTGACATGAAGGGCCTTCTTGGAAATGGCCCCATGCAATAGCGTACAATCGAGCAGATACGGAAGGTTGAGGAGAACACTACAGTGGTAAAGATCCGCTTGGCACGAGTCGGTGCGAAGAAGCATCCCATCTATCGGCTGGTCGTCACAGACGGCCGCAGCCCCAGGAACGGACGCTTCCTGGAAGAGGTTGGACACTACGATCCCTCTTCAACTCCTGCCACAGTGCGAATCGAGCGGGAGAAGATCGAGCAGTGGCTCGTCAAGGGTGCACAGCCAAGCGAGACTGCACGGAAGCTTCTCGTTCGGGAAGGTGTCCTCAAGGCAACTGCTGTTACCCGTCCCCAGCAGCCTCAGAAGAAGGGGGCTGCCAAGAAGGAGACTGCTCCCCATGCAGCTGTAGCTGAAGCAGAGGTGGCACCTGTGGAGGAATCTGCAGAGCCCGAGTCTTCAGAAGGAGCTTCTGAGGAATGAACCAGTACGAAGATCTCGTACGCTTCATCGTGGACCATCTTGTCGAGGATCACGACTCCATCGAGATCACAGGCGAGACGAAAGACCGTGGGACAACACTTCGCATCTCTGTTTCCCCTGATGACATGGGAAAGGTCATTGGGAAAGGTGGCCATACGATTGATGCACTCCGTACAGTAGTTCGCGCTGCTGGCGTGAGAAATCATGATCGTGTGTATGTTGACCTCAATGAACCTGAGCGTGCATGGTCAGATACAGCGGAGACGACAGAATCGTGGGACGAGGATGACTTCGCTGAAGAAGGAGACCACTGAGACGTGGATCCGGGTGGGGTATGTGAGAAAGCCCCACGGCATTGCAGGCACTCTGCGTGTGGAACCACTCACTGACCGCATTGAACGGTTTGCAGTCGGATCGTCGTACTCAATAGAGGACAGTACGCTTCCTGCGCTCGTGATTGAGGAAGTGAATGACCTTCCTGATGGGGATGTGCTCCTCCACTTCAGGGGAATTGCGGACCGGAATGCAGCCGAGAAGCTCCGCGGGACGTACCTTGTCGTTCCTGAGAGCGAGCGGCCGAGTCTTGGCCCCGATGAATGGTATGTCGATGACCTCATGGGAATGAACGTGGTCCTTGAGGACGGAACGACACTTGGGACAGTCGAGGATGTCGAGGCATACATTGGAAACGATGTTCTCGTTGTCAGGAAGGAAGGTGCTGTTCACCGGATTCCCATGGTGAGGGAGTGCATTCGCAGTGTGGACCAAGTAAAGAGGACTGTGACTGTTGCCTCGTGGAGCGTGGCAGAGGACGAAGAGGTCTGATGAACCCACAGCAGTTCAGTGTGGTCACGATCTTTCCTGATGCATTTCCCGGTCCTCTCGATCTCGGAGTGGTGGGTCGAGCACGGGCAGCAGGACTCTGGAGCCTTACTGCCCTCGACCTCCGGTCGTTTACAACAGACAGGCACAGACAGGTGGACGATGCAGCATATGGTGGAGGTGCAGGCATGGTACTGAAGCCTGAACCCCTCATCCGTGCTGTACGGCACCTGCGTTCCATAGAGCCGAAACCCCGTGTCATCCTTCTTTCACCCCAGGGACGCCTTCTCACACAGGATGTCGTCAAGGAACTTGCAGGAGAGCAGTCCATCGCCTTCATCTGTGGTCGGTACCAGGGTGTGGATGAGCGTGCCCGCGAGGAGATCGGTGAGGAGCTCTCAATCGGGGACTACATCCTGAGCGGTGGAGAGCTTGCAGCCATGGTGGCCATTGAGGCTATCGTGAGGACCCGCCAGGGAGTGCTCGGTGATGAGGAGTCCCTTGTCGAAACGTTTTCTCCCGGAATTGGTGGGGGAATTGAGGCACCGCTCTATACGAGACCAGCATCCTTCGAGGGAAGGGAAGTCCCAGCAGTGCTCCGTGAAGGGAATCATGCACTCATTGCAGCCTGGAAAGAGGAGCACCAGACTGCCCGCACACGTACCCGTAGGCCAGATCTGCTAAAATCTCTTGGTAAGCAGGAGGAGGAATAGCGTGAATGTCATAGACCTGCTGCGGAAGGAACAAGAAAAGCCGCAGGTTCCCGTTTTGCACAGTGGTGATACTGTACGTGTCCACGTGAAGGTCGTCGAGGGTACGCGCGAGCGCATCCAGGTCTTCGAGGGTGTGGTTATTGCAGTACGAGGCAAGCAGGGAACCTCGACACGTTTCACAGTTCGGCGCATCTCGCATGGTGTAGGAGTGGAACGCACATTCCTGCTTCATTCTCCACGGCTTGACAAGATCGAGGTCATCAGGCATGGTGATGTCCGCCGGGCAAAGCTCTTCTATCTTCGTGACAAGATCGGTAAGAGTGCACGTATCCGCGAACTCCGCACACCCCGTGGTGGTGCAACAGTGCAGGTTGCTGAATCGGCTGTCGACGTGCCAGAGGATGAGGATGTTCTGATGGAATCCGATGCAGCACCCGAGGAGAATCTCGAAGAGGGGAGTTCCGAGGAAGTGATGGCAGGCGTGACTGCGGAGCCGACTGAGGACGAGTAGTTCCTGTGTATCAGTGACTGCAGAATGCACGTTTCCGGTGTAGCATGTCACCCAGGAGATTCGCAGCATGCAGTCAAGAGGTATCAGCTGTGCGCAACTACATGCGGATGATGCTGCATGAGTGAGAGCAGCTTCGACATCGAGAGCATTGACGATGTGGATGCAGCGCTTCCCTCAGTCTCAGGAATGGGTGCCCGTGCAATGCGGAACAGTGCACTCATTCTTGCTGCACGTCTTGTTTCCCGACTCATTGCACTCGTTTCCGTTGTCATCATGGGAAATGCTCTCGGTGCAGCCGGATACGGGGAATACCAGAATGCAGTCACTTACGGTGCCATCATTGGCGTTGTGATGGATCTTGGTCTTACGACCCTCTATGTCCGTGAGGGTGCGAGGTCCCCTGGCAGTGCTGGCCGCTACCTCAGTGCTCTCGCATCAGGGAAGATCGTGCTCGTTGTGGCAGTCATTCCCGTACTGTGGATAGCACTTCTGAGTGCCTCCATTGCATCGCTCTTCTGGACTTCCCTTGCACTCGTTGTTGTCACAAGCTATGCAAACATTCTCCGGAACACCTTCTATGCCACCCAGCAGCTCACATACGAGGCATTCCTCATTGTTCCCGAGGCACTCCTTCTCCTTCTCCTTGTGCTTGTTGGAGCACATGAGCACTTTGGAGCTGCGTACTATCTTGGAGCATATGCTGCAGTCGGTTGTGCTGTGTGCTGCTATGTGCTTGTCATCCTGCACTGGAAGAGGATTGCCACGCTTCACTGGTCCCTCGATGTGCCACTTCTCAGATCGTGGCTCCGGGCTGGACTCCCGCTTGCCATGGTGTACATCATCACGAACGTGTACTTCAAGATGGATGTGCCGATTCTCCAGCACTTTCGTGCATACCGTGAGGTGGGCTGGTATTCGCTTGCGTACAAGCCCTTCGAAGCACTGCTCTTCATACCCATGACACTTCGTGCAGTGCTTTTTCCCGTAGTGAGCGTCTATGCGAAGTCCGATGTCGAGCGTGCACGTCTTGCAGCAGAGAAGTTCTTCAGGTCACTTGTCCTAGTGGGACTTCCCTGCACGATTGGCATTGCCCTTCTTGCTCCCCAGATAACGTCCGTATTGCATCTGTACCGGCAGTCAGCACCTGCCCTTGGCATTCTTGCTCTTGCAATTGTGTTCATGTTTGCTGACAACACCTTCGTTGCCACATTCACTGCTGTTGATCAGCAGCGGACGTTCGCATGGATTGCTGCTGCTGGCATGCTCGTCAATCTTGTTCTTGACCTGATTCTCATTCCACTTTTCGGCTATCTCGGAGCAAGCTGGGCAGTTGTCATTACTGAGGCATTCCTCATGGTGCTTGGTTGGGCTGTGCTCGCACGGAGCTTCCACCGTCTGCCCGTGGTGGGCCTTACCTGGAAGCTCATTCTTGCTGGGGGAATAATGGGCAGTGTTGTCTGGGTGCTCAGGCCTCCAGTTGGTGCAGGAACACTGCTCCTTGGAGTCATCCTTCTCGCAGCTGTACTCTATGCAGGACTGCTGCTCCTGTTCCGGGTGTTTGATGAGGATGATCTCCATCTTATGAGATCACTCATCAGGAAATAGCTGAGCGCCCACATCACAGGCGAGTGACATGGGCGCCCACGTGTTGCGCTTCCGAGGAATCAGTTTGTGGTTGAATGCTCCACTGCCATCACGAATTGACCACTTGTTGGGTCAACGAAGACGAGCATGTAGAGCGGATGCGCTGCGAGCTTCGACGATGGAGCATTCGGGGGAGCAGTATTGAACGCATCTGGTGGCGTGACATTCACAACCCACATGCTCTTGCCATCCACTGCAGGGGATCCGGGGTCGGATACCTGGGCAAGTGTGGCACTCTTCACCTGGACACCAGGGAATGCTGCAAGAGCAGCTGCAGTTGCTCCTGCTGCGGACACTGCAGGAACAGGAAGAGCTGCTGATGGTGCAAAGAGATGCACATTGTCCGTTGCAAGTGTTGCTGAAGGCACACCACTGATTGTCACTGCAGAGGCGACTGTTGCATGTGCACTGCCCATGGTTGCAGTGATGACTGCAAAAAGCGTGATGCCAGCTGCTGCCACTCCACCGGCTATGCGTGTGCGATGAGAAACTGTTCTATCCATTGTTAAACCGTAGTCCTTTGTCATGAAATTAAAGTGTCGATGTGTAACATTACATCTTCATTACGCACAGTAGTTGTCATAGATCTGGTCATCTGTCGATGACATGACCATGTTCGTGAAGTACCCGCCACCTGTGTTGTTCGCATAGCCGTTGAAGACCTGCCAGCCCGTTGCATCCCACCAGTACGTGTGTGAGAAATCCTCTGGCCAGGAGCGGTTGCCAGGCATCTGGTCTGCAAGCGTGTGGATTTCACCGTAGTTCTGTGCCTGATCCGGAACCCATGAGAGCTGGCGCTGATATACAGTGTTTCCGGCAATCTGGAATGTGAAGTATGAATTTGCACCGTCATACATCGTGGTGTAGTAGGTGTAGTCACCGACTGCATACGCAGGATACAGCTGGGTCGTGTAGTTGCCTGGCGAGGTTGTGTACTCGACAAAGGAGTCCCGTGATCCGTACGCGTATTCAATCCAGCCAGCCTGTGCCCATTCATCCTG
Source organism: Candidatus Dormiibacterota bacterium (assembly GCA_027451645.1). Classification (GTDB taxonomy): domain Bacteria; phylum Chloroflexota; class Dormibacteria; order Aeolococcales; family Aeolococcaceae; genus JAJZLL01. Next base: position 7,626 of record DAIDIX010000017.1, read on the forward strand.
GGATGGGTTGTCAAGCATGGACCAGGCACTCACAGAGCTGTTCGGATACACCCACGGAGAATAGTTCTCGATATTTGAGTAGATGCCGCCTACCTGGCCTGCATTTCCTGTGTTGAACCAGCCATCAAAATACGAAGCGCCATTGTTGGTGCGGTTGGGATCGCACTTTGTCTGAGTCGCGCCAACAGTGGGTGCGGCAAGGACTGTAAGCGGCATGATGAGGGCACATACTGCAAGTCCTCGAGTGCACCATCGTGGTATATGAAGTCGCATTCATCTTCCTCCTGACCTGTCCCCAGTACTGCTGGAGCCTTCCTGTGGGAGGTAGTATATCGGACTCGGATTAACTTCCGAAAGGCCTAGAGGAGGTGGGGAATGATGCGCGCGTGCGTGGCTGCGTAGCTCCGGTAAGCATCGCCAAACGTGTTGAGCAGTTCCTGTTCCTCGTACCGGATCCTGAATGCCAGTGCTATTCCCATGAAGACGAAGATGCTTGCTGCACTTCCGACATTGCCAATCAGGAATGATGTTCCGATGACAAGCAGGAGAAGCGCAGTGTACGAGGGATGCCGTACAAACCGGTATGGCCCAGAAGTGATGACATGCTGACCTTCCTGGATTGTGATCCGGACAGTGAAGTACTTGCCAAGCGTTCGCACTGCCCAGAGCCGGAGTGCAATGCCGCATGCGAAGAAGACGATGGCAAGGAGGGAGAGCACTGGGCGCGAAAGAGGAAATCTGAGCCATGGCAGGAACGAGGCGAATGCTGCAGCACCCAGAGCACTCAGCACGACAAGGATCGTTACAGCAGGAAGGGTGAAGTGGTCCCGAGAGTCATGGTGCTTTCCCTGGTGCGCAATGCCAAGCCAGAGTTCGAGGAGAAGTGCACATGCGAATAGGACAGTGGCTGCTGTGTGGAGGGGGGAGTGTGCCATTGCCAGTCTCAGGAGTAGTGCATCATGATTGCAGCACTATGCAGGAAGGGGAGAAGAGGTCTGGGCCTGATTCCCGTAATTGCCGTACGAGGCAAATGGCGTATTCCAGTCTCCCTCGCCATCTGAGTAGGATGCATTGAGAATCGTGTGGCTTACGATGACGAGATCTCCAACCTGGCTGAACTTGAAGAAGGTTTCCGCATCTGCAGTTGTCATGTTGACGCAGCCATGCGAGATGTTTGCCACACCGAGTTCATGGTTCCATGGTGCTGCGTGCATGAAGTATCCATCTGTCGAAATGGCTGTGTCCCAGTACACGTGCTCATAGTACGAGCCGGGCGCACCAAGAGGAATGCCGATAGAGCGGGAATCCATGAGCACGTTGTAGGTCATGCCGTATACCATGAGCGTTCCCTGGATGGTGGGATACCGAGAAGTTCCACCACTGATGGGGAAGGTATAGAGAAGTTGTCCGTTGCTGTAGACTTTTGCGTTGTCGACTCCCGGAGTCTCATCGACATAGGTGATGTGTGCAGCACCTATCGTAAATGACGAGGTCCAGTTGCCAAGTCCGTAGTAGCCGTTGCCAGCATCGACTCCATCGAGGTGGGCACTTATGACGACATGTGTTCCAGGAGTCCAGTAGTTTTCTGGCCGCCAGTGGACATCCCACGGCGTGACCCATCTCCAGGCTCCGACCATTGGTGTGGATGTCTCGATCGTGATATGGCTCGTGATGCCAGCCTTCAGATTGTCAGGAATTGACGTGTTGAAGTGGAGCATGATGACCATGCCTATTCCCACGGTTGCACCATTGACAGGTGTTACTCCAGTGAGGAGCCGCTTCGGTGGAGTGAGCGTTGTGAAGGTTTCCGTCTTCGTGGTGATATCACCGGCAGGATTTGTTGCAGAAGCCTCGAGCAGATAGGTGGTTGTGGGTGCAAGGGTACCTGTTGATGTCCATACAGTGTTGTTCGCATTGACGGAGCCAGGCACTGGAGATGTCTCCTGACCCTTTATGGAGAGATAAACATGGTCGATTGTTCCATGCGTAGCTGTGACAGTTACTGGAGCATCGAGCTGCACATTTGTGGCATTGCTTGGAAGGCTTATTGCAAGCGACGGTCGAGCAAGAGACCCCACAGTCTGAACAGCGACTCCACCACTCAGGAGCGTTGTGCTGCACCCTGAGAGCATGGTCGCTGCTGCAATTCCCAGAAGGCAAAGCCTACCGAAAGAGCGGCTTCGCTGCATGTTCACCCTCATCGTGTTCATATCGTACCATGCACGGCGAGGCGATGTCTCACGAGTGGATGTCGCGTGGACTGCATTTTTCGGGAATGCCGTAGAATGGTTGGGAGGCACTGCAGCAGTGCTTTGGCCGTTATCGACACTGAGGGCGATGGAGCTCGTCCAGGCCGCATTTTGCTAATGGCTCCTGCGATGGTCATGCACAGCATGAGGCAGGAGGTGTCGTGTGCGGCTTGCAATAGCAGTGATGATTGCTGGTGGATTCGGGACACTTGTCAGATACTGGGTCGATGGCCTTGTCTCGAGCCATTTTGGAACGCAGTTTCCCATTGGAATATTCATCATCAACGTTGTCGGTGCATTCCTTCTCGGGTTCTGCTTCACGTTTCTCACTGACCGGCTCGTTCTCGATGCCTGGATGCGTTTCGCTATCACGACGGGATTCATTGGTGCATTCACCACGTTTTCGACCATGACATTCAACACAGCACAGATGCTCTCGAGTGGCAACATCGGCTTCGCTGTGGTGAACAGTCTGGGAAGCGTGTGCTGTGGGATCATTGCATCATACAGTGGAATTGTTCTCGGGAGGATCGTGTAAATGGCGCTTGAAGGGAGCGGATCCCTGCTCCGCATCTTCATCGGTGAAGGGGACAGATGGCATGGACGACCACTGTATCAGGCACTTGTTGAGGAACTCAGGAAGAGGGGAACTGCAGGTGCAACGGTGCTCCGCGGAATTGAGGGCTTTGGTGCACATTCCCGGCTTCACACAACCCGCATACTCAGGCTCAGTGCTGACCTACCAATCGTTGTTGAAGTGATTGACACGGATGCGAAGATCGATGCACTCCTTCCTCTCATAGACGAGATGGTGAATGACGGCATGGTAACCCGCGAAAAGGTGACCATTCTCTCGTATCGGGGCAAGGGCAATGCTGTTCCTCCCGAGGATGGGGGAAGCAAGGAGTAGCAGCAGCCTGTGCTGCCTACAGTCGTTCGACAATCATGGCCATGCCCATGCCGCCACCCACACAGAGGGTAGCGAGTCCAAGGTGCTTGTCCCGCTCGTGGAGACTCCGGACGAGTGTTCCGATGAGTCTGGCTCCAGTCATGCCAAAGGGATGTCCTAGCGCAATCGCACCTCCATGGACATTGAACCTGTCATCATCGAACGGGTCGATGCCAAGTGCGCGTGTTGAGGGAATGATCTGAGCTGCAAAGGCCTCGTTCATCTCGACAAGGTCAATGTCATCAATGGACATGTGGGCTGCCTCAAGTGCCCTGCGGCTCGACTCCACTGGGCCAAGTCCCATGTACTCGGGTTCAAGCTGGCTGAGTCCAGTAGCTACGATACGGGCGAGCGGAGTGAGACCCAGAGAGGTGGCTCGTTCGCGGGACATGACAACGAGAGCAGCAGCACCATCATTGAGAGGGCATGAGTTTCCTGCAGTGACAAGTCCATCCTCCAGGAATGCTGGTTTCAGAGCTGCAAGTCCGTCGAGTGTTGTCGATGGACGGGGTCCGTCATCCTTTGTCACTGGTGTTCCATCAGCGCGGGATACGGGGATGATCTCGCCCTCATAGAATCCTGCATCAATGGCCCTGGCTGTGCGCTGCTGGCTCCTGAGCGCGTATGCATCCATCTCTTCTCTCGTGACATGCTCCCGCTTCGCAACATTCTCCGCTGTATTCCCCATTGCGATGTAGATGTCGGGATAGCGGGCCTCGTTTCCTGGTTTGAGAAGAGGATTCTGTGCCTCAGGTGGATCAGTGAATCCTGCTCCGTAGCGGCTCACGCATTCAACGCCTGCAATGATGAAGCATGACCCCTCACCTGCTGCAATTGCATGAAAGGCCATGCGTGTTGCCTGGAGGGAGGAGGCACAGTACCGGGTTATGGTCGTGCCAGGTGCATCGAGCCTGCTGAGAATGCTGATGATGCGTCCAAGATTGAAGCCCTGCTCTCCGCCTGGGAGTCCACAGCCACAGATGAGGTCATCGATGCCGCCTGATCGCACCTCATTGGGCAGAGCTCCAAGTACGTGGTCCACGACGCGGGAGGCGAGTTCATCGGGCCTGATGTCGATGAGGGAACCCTTGAAGGCCCGTCCAATTGGGGAGCGTCCATACGCAACGATCACTGCATCAGACATCTGTGCAACTCCTGTCAGTACGTGTGTGGGGAAGGAGAGTAGTCTCCGTACACTGAGAACGATACTCCAAGGAGAATCGAACTGGAGCAGATGGCTAGCCATCTGCCGCTTGCTCCGTATCCAGCGTGTGCAATGAGTGTGAGATCAGCGAAAATCGCAGTCCTGCGCTATACTGTTGCAATCGCTGCCGGTTTCCTGGCACAGCAACTACCCACAACGAATCATCCCACACGTGCACGAAACCCTCCCCAGTGGTACCCTCCGCAATCACGGCCATGAGGCAGGAGCGAGTACCATAGAAGACGTACAGCATAGGAGATCACTCGGAATGTCAACCGTGGCTACTCCTCGACAGGCACTTGCTGCTGATCCATCACTCCGTCCAGTAGTGAGCTTTCATGGAGTGAACAAGACCTACCCGAACGGTACATCAGCCCTCCGGGGAGTGGATCTTGCCATCTACCAGAAGGACTTCGTCTTTCTGGTAGGTGCGTCAGGTGCAGGCAAGTCGTCACTCATCCGTCTCCTCATCAGGGAGGAGTCAGCAACGAATGGACGGATCTTCGTGGATGGCCAGGAAGTAACCCGTCTGCCACGTCGGAAGCTCCCACGTCTCCGGAGGAAATTTGGCATCGTCTTCCAGGACTTCAAACTCCTTCCGCAGCTCACAGTCGCCCAGAATGTTGCCTTCGCTCTCCAGGTCACAAGACCCGGCATCCGTCACCTGAAGGAACGTGTTGAAGAAACCCTCTGGATTGTTGGTCTTGAGGAGAAACTCAACAAGTTTCCAAACCAGCTCAGTGGCGGAGAACAGCAGCGCGTCGCCATTGCTCGTGCACTTGTGCACCGTCCGATGATCTTCCTTGCTGATGAGCCTACAGGCAATCTTGATCCTGACACCTCATGGGGAATTGTCCAGCTGCTGCTGCAGATCAATCACAGGGGAACGACTGTCATCATGGCTACGCACAACCGTGAAATCGTCGACCTCGTGCGGAAGCGTGTCATAGCGATAGAGAAGGGCAAAGTCGTCCGGGATGAGCAGGAGGGCCAGTACCTCAAGGAAGGGGAGGCAACACTGTGAGGAAGCTCGTTTCTTCGCTGGGGTTCGCACTGCGCAATGCTGCCCAGAACTTTCGGCGCAACCTTGCCATATCGCTTGCAGGAGTCGTGACAACCGGTCTCATTCTCATCATGGTGGGTGGCGTGCTGCTCATGACCCACTCGGTTGACAGTGTGCTCAATGCTGAGCAGTCCCATGTGAGCAAAATCAAGATCTACCTCAAGGACTCCGACTCCCTTGCCTCGATCATCGACTTCCAGTCGACACTGAAACGTTCCCACGAAGTGCTTTCCGTATCGTTTGAGAATAAGAATCAGGCTGCAGCGGAGTTTGCCTCACAGTCATCCGCATACCAGAGCGATCTCGCTGCCCTTGGCGATGGCAACAATCCTCTTCCTGCATCGCTCAATCTCCAGGTTCGCCAGCTCACAGACCTCCAGGCAATTGCGTCAATGGCGAAATCGAATCCTCTTGTCGATCCTGCAACAGCAACGGACTACAATCCCACAGTCATCAACAGGCTTCGGCAGCTCATAGTCGTGATCCGCATTGTCGGTCTTGTGCTGAGTGTCGTTCTCGGATTCATCAGTCTTGTGCTCATCATGAACACCATCCGGACTGCCGTATATGTCCGGAGAGTGGAGATCGAGATCATGAAGCTTGTCGGTGCAACAGACTGGTTTGTCCGCTGGCCATTCATCGTTGAGGGCATGATAGGCGGTCTTCTTGCAGCACTCGTTGCAAACAGTGTGCTCACTGGCGGGTATCACCTCATTATCGGAGCAGTGCGGGGAAGCCTTCTCGTGTATGCTCTCAACTTCGATCAGGGATATCTGACATATACATGGCTCCTTGTCGGCATTGTTGGCATGGGCATTGGTGCACTGGGAAGCTACCTCGGTGTGCGCCGGTTCCTCTCTGTCTAGAGTGATG
>DAIDIX010000018.1 GCA_027451645.1 Candidatus Dormiibacterota bacterium
AGGAGCGTCTCGATCTGCTTGCGGAGCAGGTTGGAGCACGGGGTGGGAACGACATGGAGAGTCGCGAGTGAGCAGTACAGCGCAGCTTCTTGATGGAGTGAATGCACTCGTTACTGGAGCATCGAGCGGCATTGGATTTGCCATGACTGATGCACTTCTTCGGGCTGGAGCTTGCGTTGCTGCAAGTGCCCGACCAGGAAAGCGCCTTGCTGCAGCAGTGGAAGGATGGGAGGATGAAGGTCTTCCTGTGCTGGCACTTCCAATGGATGTGCAGGATCCAGTGTCAGTTGAGCATGCATATCGCGAGCTTTCTGCCAGGTGGAGTTCGCTGGATCTTCTTGTGAACAATGCGGGACTCGGGATGAGGACTGTCAATCCCCGTTTCGCAGTTGAGCCGCAACCCTTCTGGGAAGTTCCACTCAAAGGGTTCCACGATGTCCTTGCAGTGAACTGCACTGGGTATTTTCTCGTTGCGAAAACCTTCTTTCCCATGATCACTGCAGGCACGCCCGGGAGAATTGTCAACATCACAATGAACCACGCAACGATGTGCAGGACAGGATTCGTGCCGTATGGACCATCCCGTGCAGCTGCAGAGTCGCTGAGCAGGATCATGGCAGAGGATGCAAAGGATGTTGGCGTCACAGTAAACATGCTCCTTCCCGGCGGTGCAACCCCGGACTGGGATGATTCCTGAGGAGATGCCTACTGCATTCGCTTCCACCCTCCTTCCTCCCGAGATCATGGGACCTCCCATTGTCTTCCTTGCGTCCCCTCAGGCTGCCGGGATCACGGGTGAGCGGATCACGGCTTCCGCATGGGAGGAGTGGTGCACTGTGCATGGAGTTCTGCACCAGTAGGGCTTCACGGGTGGGACATCGACATGGGAGAGCGGGTGCAGTATCATAGAAACATGGAGTGAAGGGCTACACATTTAGCGTGTGGAGCAGTTACTGGTGGGGTGTCCGCCATGAAGATGTCGATTCGCCTGGCCCGGATTCGCGGCATTGATGTAGGGGTGAACTGGAGTGTCGTTGTCATACTCGCGCTTTTCGCATGGGACTTTGCAACGTATGGCACTGGGGCTTCGTCGCATCAGGCAGGCGTTCTCGACTGGGTTGTTGGTGTCTTGGCAGCAGTGGTGCTGCTGCTGTCACTCCTTGCCCACGAGCTTGCTCACGCACTTGTAGCAGTCAGTAGCGGAGTGGTTGTCCACTCCATAACACTCTTCATGTTTGGTGGAATGACACAGCTGGAAGGGGAGGCACATACGCCAGGCTCAGACTTCCGTATTGCAGTCATCGGGCCAGTGACGAGCTTCGTTCTTGGAGCCGCATTCTTCGGACTCTTTGTCCTCAGTGTCGTATTCCGTTCTCCATCTCTCCTCTCAAGTTCCCTTGCCTGGCTTGCTGTCCTCAACGGAATGCTCGGTGTGTTCAATCTCATTCCTGCAGCACCCCTCGATGGGGGCCGAATTGTCCGCTCACTTCTCTGGAAGCGGTGGGGGAACAAGGAGCGTGCATCAGTGGCATCATCACGTGCTGGACGGGCCTTTGCAGCACTGCTTGTGGCTGTGGGTCTGCTGGAGGTGTTCTTTGGGGCAATCAGTGGCGTGTGGCCAGTCCTTATCGGGATGTTTCTCTACTCTGCTGCAAAGGCTGAGGAGGGCTATGCGATGCTTCAGCAGCAGCTCAGATATTACGCAGTTGCGGATGTCATGACGCCACATCCGCTCACTGTTCCCTCATCGACACCGCTTGCATCACTCATTGCCCATGAGCTTCGTGACTACTCCGGCGACTGCATCGTTGGCACAGGCCTCAAGGGTGATGCAGAGGGAATATCGAACATCCGTGCACTTGGCACAGTTCCCGAGAGCAAGCGCACGACAGTCACTCTTGGCATGGTGTCAACTCCACTTGCCCTTGTGGGGAAGGCGCATGCGTCAGATCCAGCGAACACCATTCCTGAAAAGCTTGCTGCACATGGAGGGAGTCCAGTCGCAGTCTTTGATGATGAGGAGCAGCTTGTCGGAGTGGTCACCCTTGATGGCATCGAGCGAACGATCTCCCTCCAGGGAAGTCCACATCCTGCACTGGGCAGCCGATCAGGGAAATGAGGGCACAAATGCTGTGCGTTCATGCACTGGCATTCAGGCTGCAATTCCCTGTGCACCATCCGCACCATCCCGGCCCTTGCGCTGGTGCTGGGAAAGGCTGAGGCCAAGCTGCTTCGCGAAATACCCGAGAACATCCGCAGTCTCCTGGAAGTAGAGGCGGATGCTTCCCCCCTGGTGTCCAGCATCAGCCTCTCTCCTGAAGAGAACAGGTCCACGTCCACGTGTTGCCCACTGCACTGCTGCAGTGAACTTCCGTGCATGTGCAGGATCTGTCCGGGCATCGTTGTCCCCTGTTGTCACCAGAAGTGATGGATATGCAGTGCCTTCCACCACGTGGTGGTAGGGGGAGTAGGCCCTCAGCCACTGGAACTCCGCGGGATTTGTCACAGTGCCATATTCGTCATTCCACGTCCGACCCATCCCGAATGACTCGTAACGGATCATGTCCGTAAGCGGTACAGCACAGTGAACTGCACGGAAGAGGTCTGGACGCTGCGTCATTGCAGCAGCAACAAGGAGCCCGCCGTTGCTTCCACCTTCAATCCCAAGATGGGAGGTCGAAGTGTACCCCTCGGCAATGAGATGTTCTGCAGCAGCAATGAAGTCATCGAAGACATTCTGCTTCTTGTCTCTCATGCCTGCCCTGTGCCACTCCTCGCCACGCTCATTTCCTCCACGAAGGTTTGCTATGGCGTACACTCCTCCCTTTGCAACCCAGAGGGCCTGTTTTGGACTGAACTGTGGCTGCATGCCTCGACGAAAACCGCCGTACCCGTAGAGGATGGTCGGATTGCTTCCATCGAGCTTCACATCGCTCCGGGCAATGATGGTCATCGGCACCAGCGTTCCATCCTTTGAGCGGTACTGGATCTGGCGGACCGTCATGGGAGGGAGATTGAGCTTCTGCGCTGGTGCCTTGAAAAGGGTGCGCTCCCCCGTCACAGTGTTGTACCGGTATGTCGTTGTGGGAGTTACTGCATCTGTATACGAAAGGAGCACTGTGTCTCCCATGCGTGCAGCATTGCGGAACGTGTTCGCTGCGCCTGCACCGGGGAGGGAGACCGTATGAAGATACGAACCCGTAGTCCTGTCATGGACTGTGAGCTCGGAAATGCCGTCTTTCTGCCACTGGGCAATGACCGTGTTCTTCGTGACGGTGTATCCATCGAGAACTGCATCGTTCCGTTCAGGGATGAGAAGCTTCCATCTGGATTTCTCTGGATGGAGGGGATCCGCAATGTAGAGAGCTCCTCGCGGGTGTCCATCATTTGTCAGGATGTAGCACCTGCCGTCGTCAGAGACCACAGCATGGGTTGCTGCATCGACATTCTCCTGGAGCGCTACAGGAGGAGTGCCTGCATGGCGATCGACAATGTAGAGATCATTCCGGGGCTCGGTGCCACGGTTTGCGGAGAGGATGAGCCATCGACCATCCTGCGAGATGGATGTTCCGTAGTATTCCGTCTTGTCCCTTCCCTGGCCAAAGACCATGGGATCTGAAGTGTGTGGAGTGCCCATGCGGTGGAAGAACACCTTCCGGTGGAACATCGACTCGTTCGGAGGGAGAAAGGCAGGATCGAGACGTTGACCATAGTAGTAGCCAGAACTGTCTGGAAGCCAGCTGAAGGGACTGTACCTGACACGCTCGATTGGTCCATCGATCCGGGCTCCTGTGGCAGTGTCGAGGATATACAGTGTTGTCTCCTCAGTGCCACCGCTTGCAAGGGTATAGGCGACGTACTTCCCATTCGGTGAAGGTGTGTACGACATGAGTGCAAGCTTGCCATCCGGCTGGAGGGCAAGGGGGTCCACAAGGGTACGTGTATTGCCATCTGGTCCGAGGACATTGAGATGTCCCTGCTCCTGTCCAGCAAGCCGTTCCGTATAGAAGCGGTACTTTCCCCGAATGTGCATGATGCTTCGCAGATCGTAGTGGTACATTGCAGCAATTTCGCTCTGGAGTGCATCCCGACCGGGTGTCCTTGCCAGAGCGCGCTTTGTGAGGGAATCCTGGGCTGCGATCCACTGCTGTGTTTCCGGGGATGTCCTGTCCTCGAGCCACCGGTAGGGATCCTCTACTGGCACTCCGTGATACGTGTCAACCTGATGCTCACGACGTGCAGCCGGATATTTCATGTCTCCCTCCTCCTTCAGTGCTGGAAGTGAGTGTAGCACTGGCACTGGGACACGAAGCGGACGGAACTGTCCTGGATGTCGAACGCCAGCGATATTGTCGGTATAAGTCGCCAGGGAAAATGTCGGTCATGGAGACAATTACCTTGACCCCGAAGCATCAGCAGCAGATCCGTATCCTGACGACACTCATTGCAGGAGATATCGACATTGAAACCGCAGCAAAAGCGCTTGGCTTTTCGAAGCGTCATGTGGAACGCCTTCGAAAGATGTACAAGCTGCATGGCCCAGCAGGCCTCATTCATGGCAATGCAGGCAAAGAACCCATCAACAAGCGCGACAGTACAGAGCGTGACCAGATTCTCACCCTGCTCAGGACCAGGTACGAGAACTTCAATATTGCCCACGCCCGCGACATTCTTGAAGAGCGTGATGGGATTGCCATCTCATACACTGCACTCCGCCGACTCTGCCATGAAGAACATATCGAGTCTCCCCGACCGCAGCGGAGACGCTCCACCCACCGCAGCCGACGGGACCGCATGCCCCGGGCTGGCATGATGCTTCAGGCGGACGGGAGTCCCCATGCATGGCTGGAAGATCGCGGTCCGCGGCTGACACTGGTCAGTGGCATTGATGATGCGACAAGCCAGCTCTGGGGCGACTTCTGGGAAGGAGAAACGCTCGAAGCGTACATGCACCTTCTCTGGAGCATTGCTGAGTCCCATGGGCTTCCCCATGCCATCTATACGGACAGGACTGCCATCGTTGCAGGAACATCCAGGAGGTACCAGCCCCTCTCAGGAGAAGAAACTGGAGGCTCCCTGTCCCAGTTTGCCCGTGCCTGCAAGGAGCTTGACATCCGCATCATCCTGGCACACTCACCACAAGCGAAGGGACGAACAGAGCGCTCACATGGAACGTTGCAGGACAGGCTCGTCAGCGAGCTTCGTCTCGAGCAGATTGACACACTTGAGGATGCCCGTTCATACCTCAAAACCTCGTACCTTCCCCGTCACAACGAACGCTTTTCTGTCCAGGCTGCAGATGCAAGGCCGGCATGGCGCACGTGGTCCAGCACCTACGAACCCAGGGATGTCTTCTGCATCAAGGAAGACCGCAAAGTCAGCCGGGACAACACCATTCGGCTCTACAACAAGATCTTTGACATTCCCAAAGGTCCAAAAGGCCGTTCCTATGCCTCGTGCACTGTACAGGTTCATCGCAGATACGACAACACCATTGGAATCTTCTACCAAGGCTCCCAAATCGCGGAGGGTACGAGATGAGCTACCGACTCATGCGACAGAATCGCTGGCGAGTTAACCACCGACAGAATCGCTGGCGTTTGACAACAAATGCACTCAACGTTGTCTCCCAACCCATCCTGTGCGGACAGCTTCCCATTGGGCGGCAGCTGTCCCTTTCCGCGCGCTACTCTTCCGCCATGGCACAGTCACACGCGGGTAGGTCACTCGTCATTGGTGGTGGGCGCACGCAAGGCTTTCCAGCACACGACAGGGACGTCATCACCCTCAATCCTGACCCCGCAGCCCGTGCTGATGTCACTGGTACACTTGAGCATTTCAGTGCAGCGCCTGGCTCCTTCTCGCACATCCATTTTGAGCGGGTTCCATGGCGAGCCCTTGCCACTCAGCACAGGTACGGCTCCCTCTGCAGGACACTCCTTGCTCCTGGAGGAATGCTCACCATTGAGACAGGAATGAATGCCCCGATACTTGATCTTGGATCTGCTCTGCGCCTTCCCTTGGCGAGTCCCATGCGGATCAACACGACAGGAACAACGCTGCACCTCGAGCAGCGTCTCCTCCACGAGCCAGGGAGCCCACCATTCACGGGAACAGTGACTGGCAGGCATCGCCTTTTCCGGGATGATCCGCTATGGAGCGTGACGGATGCGACACTCCATGAGCAGTTCAACATTCCCCTCACGAGAGCCGCGTTCGATGGACATCTCGAACACGCCATGCAGCGCTTTGCTGCAACAGCATGCCGTGCACTCTCACTTCCTGACGATCCCGAGTCAATCGCCCTGGCAGTACGTAGCCAGTGCCTCAGGATGGCGAACCGTGCAGATCTTACTGTGGGAAGCCTGCTTGAGCAGCACCTGCAGGACACATATGCGAGATATCGGACATCCCTGCCGATTGCACAAGCACAGATACCTGTCCTCGATGCAGCCGATGCGCATCTTGGAAACACGCAGCATTGCAAGGAGATCATCGTTCCGTACCACACGTTCCGCCTCGTTCACCATCTTGCAGCCTCGTTCGCTACACCACCGCTCATGATCATTGCTTCAGCGTGTAGCACTGGCAGAGAAAATGCACATGCACCAGCTTCTGCCTCACGCACGAACACTGCAGCTTCCCGTGGTGTGCTGCATGTGCCAGCATATCTCCTCAGCGACATTGCGCAAGGTGCAGCTGCACAGGGCTCGTCAGTTGGCGAGCACCTTGCAGACCTGGTTGATGCGCTTGCCAGGGCATGTTCCCCATCGGCTGGTCGCTCCATGCCACATGCCATGCCGGGTGTGACATCACCGAGTGCATCGATGACGGCTTCCCGCCTCCCCCAGCGTGTCCTTCCGGATAGCTGTCTGTCCTAGAACGGTTCAGGGATCATGTCGATTGCACCGCATGGACATTCTGCAGCGCAGATACCGCATCCCTTGCAGTACTCAAGGTCCACACGATATCCATGCCCAGTAGACGGATCCTTGATGATGGCATTGTCTGGACACATGCCATAACAGTTGTCGCACTGGAAGCAGTTCCCGCAGGACATGCAGCGTCTCGCTTCGAAAAGCGCTGTTTCCACATCGAGCGGCAGCACTACCTCATCAAATGTCGTTGCTCTTCGTGCCAGCTCGAGTGTGGGTCGTACAGACCTCGGTGCATCGGAGAAGTACCATGTATTGAGCCGCTCGTATGTTGCCGGCTCCCGCAGTGAGCCTGGTGTGTCGGGATGCCCGAGATACGCAGCAATCGCAGCTGCAGCAGTGCGTCCCATGCCAATTGCATCTGTCGCAGTCTTCGTTCCGGGCACGACATCTCCACCGGCAAAGATACCCTCAGCTCCTGTCATTCCTGAGGAATCAACACCAATCTCGCCATCTTCCACACGGATGCTGGAGATGGTTGACAGGAACGACGTATCGCTATCCTGCCCTACAGCAAGGATGACTGTATCTGCATCGAGCTTCGTGAACTTCCCGGTTGGCTTCGCCTTGCCTTCATCATCGAGCTCCATCTGCTCAATAGTGAGCTCGTGAGGACTCACGTAGGAAATCGTCGAGAGCCACTGGACTTCAACTCCCTCCTCGAGAGCACCCTCAAGTTCCTCTGGATGTGCTGGCATCTCGTGCGCTGTCCTGCGGTAGACAATGACTGTCTCATGAGCACCAAGACGTCGTGCAGTCCGCGCAGCATCCATGGCAGTGTTTCCCCCTCCATAGACAGCAACCCTCTTCCCGATATGGATTGTTTCACCATGTGACGCCTTCCTGAGAATGGCGAGTGCATCCGTGAGATGTGTACCATCCTCCATCGGGATATCGATCTTTTTCCCAATGCCTTCGCCGATTGCGATATAGCAGGCAGCATACTTCTGCGAGGCCATGAGAGCAGCAAGGTCTTCAACCTGTGTGTTCAGCTGCACCTCGATGCCATCAGCGAGAAGGCGTTCAATTTCGCCATGCACAATATCCCTCGGGAGCCGATATGCGGGAATTCCATACTGGAGCATTCCTCCAACCTCGCTCTCCCGTTCACAGAGAACGACACGAAACCCCCGACGCCGAAGCTGATACGCAGCTGACAGCCCTGAAGGACCTCCACCAACAATGAGTACGGGGGCATCATGGATGACTTCGGGCAGCTTGAATTCGAGATGATGCTCAAGCGCATAGTCCCCAAGGAACCGCTCGACTGCATTGATGCCTACTGCACTGTCGAGTGATGCCCTGTTGCACGCAGTCTCGCACGGGTGATAGCAGATCCGTCCCATGATGGCTGGAAACGGATTGACCTCGGTAAGTGTTCGCCAGGCCTTCTCGTAGTCCCCTTCCTCTGCAAAATACAGCCATGTCTGCACCTCTTCACCTGCTGGGCAGGAGGAGGTGCATGGGGGAATGCGGTCAACATATACTGGCCGCTCCACGCGCCAGCTGCCTGTCCTGTTTCTCCTGCCACTGTCAGCAGGAAGCGAGATTGCATATGGCAGTGTCATGGGATCACCTCCTCAGGCAGAAGATCATACTGCCTGATCTGTGCATCTGCAATCTGCTGGATGCGCTCTACTATGTCCTTCCGTCCAGCTCCCCGAAAGAGATGCTGATACCGCTTCTGCATGCGGAGATACTCCTCGACTGGCCGTATATGGCGGATGGGAGTCCTATCGGTAACAACGCCTTTCTCTGCCTCATAAACGGGGAACAGGCCAGTTTCGCAGGCAAGTCGAGCCACATGAATTGTGTCATGTGCCTCAGTTCCCCAGCCGAGCGGGCATGGCACGAGCACATGCAGATATCGTGCTCCCCTGATCTCCATGGCCTTTGTGACCTTCGCCTCGAGATCATGGAGATCGGCTACTGTTGCTGTAGCCACGTAGGGAATGCCGTGGGCAACAGCGATCTTCGGCAGATCCTTCCCTTGTCCAAAGGCATTTCCCGGTTCAGATCCAATTGCCTCAGTTGTCGCAGTCCTGGCAGCTGGAGGAGTTGCACCAGACCGCTGCACACCCGTATTCATGTACGCCTCATTGTCATAGCAGACGAAGAGTACATCATCGTTGCGCTCGAACATTCCCGAAAGAGTGCCAAATCCGATGTCGACAGTACCTCCATCACCTGCCTGAGCTACAACACGGGTCGACACATTTCCCTGCATTCTGAGCGCAGCTGCAACACCGGTTGCAACTGCAGGCGCATTTCCAAAGAGTGAGTGGAGCCACGGGACCTTCCAGGACGATTCGGGGAATGGTGATGAGAACACTTCGAGACAGCCCGTTGCATTGACAACAACGATGTCATTGCCTGTTGCACGCATTGCAGCATCAAGAACATATCGTGCAGCGAGTGCCTCCCCGCAACCCTGACAGGCCCTGTGTCCGCTGTCGAGTGCATTTGTCCGCTCCATCTGTGACTGTACCGTGACACGTTCCCTGTCAAGCAAACGATTACCGATAGCGAAACTCCCGACCTGGTAGAAGCGGATACGCTCAGTCATCTCGCAATCCTCCGGGAAAGTGGTGAGCCACGATGATGTACAGGAAGTTCCTGCCGTGAAGTTCCTCCTCCTGCATGGTCCACATGCAGGTCAAGAAAGGAGAAATCGGGAAGCTTGCCATACTGGAGCTTGACGAAGATGCCATCGAGGCCATCCTCGTGCACTGGCCTTCCCCCCAGCCCGAGCACGACAGTGGCAAGATGGACATCCTCATGAAACAGTGCCCGTGCAATGTCATTTGTGAGAATGCCTCCGGTGCCTGTAGCAAATGCACGCTCGAGAACTATGACATGCTTCCGGCCTGCAAGTGCTTCACGCAAGGCATCGTCGGGAAACGGTCTGAATGTCGTGACGCCAAGCACGCCTATCCGCTCTCCCCGTTCCCGACGACGATCAACAACATCCTTCACTGTGCCCAGTATGGATCCCATGCCGACAACAACAGTCTCTGCATCGTCCATGAGGTACGGGCTCACAAGACCTCCTGCATCCCTTCCGAATGTCCTGAGGAACTCGCTTTTCACCTCTTCAATCGTCGTTCGTGCACTGCGCATTGCCTCGTGGGCCTGGAAGCGCACCTCAGTGAACGCTTCTGGACCAACCATTGCACCAATAGTGATGGGGTCTCCTGCAGAGAGAAGCTGCCGGGGAGCAATGCGCGGAAGAAAACCAGCAATTGCCTCATGGGAAGGAAGATCGATGCGTTCCACTGCATGCGTGAGGACAAATCCGTCCATGCATACCATGACAGGGAGTGAGCACATTTCCGCAATCCGGAATGCCTGTATGTGGAGATCTACAGCATCCTGATTCGTCTCTGCAAACAGCTGGATCCACCCTGCATCGCGAGCTGCCATTGCATCACTCTGGTCATTCCAGATATTGATCGGAGCACCTACTGCCCTGTTCGCGAGTGTCATGACGATTGGAAGGCCGAGGCCCCCTGCATTGTACACAGCCTCCATCATGTACAGGAGGCCCTGACTTGCTGTTGCAGTGTACGTTCTCGCACCAGCAGCCGATGCCCCAATAAGTACAGAAAGTGCAGCGAACTCCGACTCCACGTTGATGAACTCTGCATGCAGTGCCCCACTCCTGACTGCCCTGCCTACTCCCTCGACAATATGCGTCTGCGGCGTTATGGGATAGGCACAAACAACGTCCGGTGATGCACCAGCTACAGCCTCGGCTACAGCCTGTGATCCTTCAATTTCAATGAGCATGATTCAGTACCTCCGCACGTGCAGCTTCAGCGCCTGCCTCAACTGCACGACAGTTCTTCTCCGCAATCGCAGGAGGAAACCGGTCCCGTATTGCGTGTTCCAGGGCAGCAATGGAGATATCCTCACAGACCACTGCATAGGCGCCCAGGAGTGGCACATTTGGGACTGCTCTTCCGATATGCGTGAGTGCAATTTCCGTAGCTGGAAGAGACACAAGATGGCCTTCCGGAAGTGCTGGAAGGCGTGGATCGCCTGCAAGCTCCCCTGCTGACCTGAGCGTATTGATGAAGCAGAAGCCATCTGATGCAAGGCCCAAAAGGGTATCTGCACTGTTGAGGAGAGTCGCATCCTGGATGATGAGAACATCCGGAGCTCCTATTGGAGCATGAGTGCGGATTGGGGATGTCGAGATCCTGCAGTATGCAATGACAGGAGCACCCATACGCTCTGACCCGAAGCTCGGAAATGCGAGTGAATGCTCTCCATCATGAAATGCGGCTACTGCAAGGAGCTCTGCTGCAGTGACAACGCCCTGACCACCACGACCATGGATGCGGATTGACTTCTGCTCATGAATCACCACTGTCTCCTTTAGCATCCTGGAATATACGTTTAGTTTAGCACTACTCTTTCTCCGCATACTGGAGCATCGCTCGTTTCCTCCCAGAACGCCATACCGATCTGCAGCCATCCGTTGGCGGATTTGTCCGTTCATTGTCTCCTGGGGACCACTACGATACTGTCCATGAACGATGCACACACACCGAACACACCATCGCAGCAGCCGGAGGATCCTTCGAAGAAGCCGGTTCGCTCCTGGAAGCTCAAGCCCGTACATGCACGGTTCATTCGAGTTGGCATTGCAGCAGCAGCCCTGACTGGTGCAGTGTTTCTTTCGACACAGAGTCCCCATCAGGCCCATTCGACCTCCAGCAGCACACCTGCTGCCACAGCTGCTGCCAAAACCGCCTCTCCAGCCAGCACGAAAGCTCCCACGCCAACGACAGTACCCTCGAAGTCCACTTCCACATCTGGAACTGCAAAGAAGAAGTCGAACACCCAGACAATTACCCTCAACAACTCGACTGTGACCATCCAGCCCTCCTCGAGTGCTGCATCGCAGCTTATGGGGGATGTATTCCTCTATGGCATGCTCATTGGAGTGGGATACCTCTTCATACGGGCGATGAAGAAGAAGCAGGCTTCCATGATTCCCCAGTCGCAGCACGGTCCGCTGAACTCACGGCCAACCACGAGGTTCTCTGATGTTGCTGGTCAGGACGAAGCAGTGAAGGATGTGCAGGAAATCGTCGAGATGCTGAAGAATCCAGAACGGTTCACACGAGTGGGTGCAAAGGTCCCGCGTGGTGTTCTCCTCTATGGTCCTCCTGGCACAGGAAAGACCCTTCTTGCACGGGCAGTTGCTGGAGAGTCGGATGCAACATTCTTCTCCATCTCTGCATCCTCCTTCGAGGAGATGTTCGTTGGACTCGGTGCATCCCGGGTACGTGCTCTCTTTGCAAAGGCAAAGACCATGGCACCAGCAATCATCTTTATTGATGAAGTTGACTCTGTCGGACAGAGGCGATCTGGCCACGCAATGTCATCCAATACCGAGAACCAGACACTCAACCAGTTTCTTGCTGAGCTTGATGGCCTTGAAGGTCGTGACAATGTCATTGTCATTGCCTCGACGAACCGTCCCGAAGTGCTCGATGAAGCATTTCTCCGTCCAGGACGCTTCGACCGGAAGATTGCTGTCACACTCCCAGACATTGAGGGACGTCGCCAGATTCTCAAGATCCATGCACAGGGAAAGCCTCTTGCCGAACATGTGGATCTGGAATCTGTAGCACGCCGCACTCCGGGAATGAGTGGTGCAGATCTCGAGAACATCCTCAATGAGGCTGCCCTTCTTGCTGGTCGAGCAGGAACCACCACCATATCCCAGGCAAATATTGACGAGGCATACATGCGGGTTGTCGCAGGTGCAGAACGGAAACTCGAGATGACTCCGCTCGAGCGTGAGACCATTGCGTACCATGAGGGCGGGCATGCACTCGTGGCCAAGCTCCAGGGAGATGGCAAGGTCGTTGAGAGTGTCACAATCATCCCACGCGGACAGGCTCTTGGACTCACATCCATCGTTCCTGAGCGGGACCAGGTGCTGCTTTCAAAGAAGCAGCTTCTTGATGAGCTCGCCCATCTCTTCGGAGGACGGGCTGCTGAGGAAATGTACCTCGGTGAAGATGCCATAACTACTGGTGCATCGAATGATCTTGAGCGAATGACACAGGTTGCTGAAAACATGGTGAGACGGTATGCCATGACGAAGCTTGCTCCACGGGCATTTCCATCCGGAGATGGACGGGGTCCTGCCCTTGACGATCCGGGAAAAGTTGCAACGGAAGTGGACTCGCTTGTCACTGAGGCTGCTGAGCGCGCTCGGAAGCTCCTCACAGAAAATCGTGATGTCCTTGATGCAATCGCAAAGTCTCTCATGGAACGGGAAACCATCACTGGCGAAGAGCTTGCAGGCATTGTCGATACCATGACTGCAAAGCGGCCTGCACCTGCTGCGCCTACTCCCTCCCCTACACCACCGAAGGGTGCTGAGCTCAGCTAGGACAGTCAGGCCAGACCTTCAGAAGCCGCACTTCGCTGCGTGCGGGCATTCCTTCCAAGAGTCGCCATCACACGTTCCGCTGCTTCTGGAAACGAGTTCACAGTGTGGATTCGAGCACGTTTCCCCACGAGAGCCGGCCTGTTCTCATATGCCCAGGTTGCACGGCCAGCAAGATGGATGCATTGCAGTCCTGCTGCAGCTGCAGGAGCGATGTCTGAGGGGAGACTGTTTCCTATGCTCCACGAGGCTTCTGCACGTGCTCCATATGCATGGAGAAGTGCCTCGAACATTGCAGGGGATTTTTCGCTCCGCACAATGTAAATGCTGTCGAGAAGATCCGTAAGACCAGCTTCCAGGAGCCGCTGTACCTGGAGGGCAAGATCTCCCTTCGTGAGAAGCACAACTGTCGCTTCCCTTCCGAGCATGCGGAGTGCCTTCACAGTGGCAGGTGCAATACGCACTGGCGTGGAGAACACCTTGCGAGCCTCGTCACGAATGAATGCCTGAAGCACTGGCTCCGGAAGAGCAGCCTGCTCCCGGCAGATGCGGGTATACGCGCGCAC
>DAIDIX010000019.1:0-6301 GCA_027451645.1 Candidatus Dormiibacterota bacterium
GGAGACACCCGTCTGTGAGTTCCGCATCGGAATTGAGCAGGACAGCATCCCTGTGGGCAATGCGTGCAGTGCGGAGTCCTGCATTCGCGGAGACGACGAAACCGCAGTTCACCGGATTGGTGAGGAGGTCACACTGGAGGCCCGCTTCCTGGAGGCGGGCCCGGGTCTCCCCAAGGGCAGTGGCAAGTTCCCCGTTCCCCGGACTGTCATTGATGAGGAGGAGAGCCGCATCGCACTCCCTGAGCTCTGCAGCACGCTTCAGAAGCACCCCACACTGGAAGGCTGCGAGATGGGGATTCTCGTAGAACGGAATGATGACGAGAAGGGGCGTGGTCATCGCAGTGGAAACCTCGGGTGCAAAGTCATGCAGATCCATTGTACGGAAGGAGGCTCAGGGTTCCTTCTGGTGGTGCCGTGCACGGTACTGGCGGTGCCGTTCCTCCTTCCGTGCCTTCTCCTCGGCAACGTGGACAATGAAGGCAGCAACATCAATCGGCTCCAGGTCCCGGAGGGTGAGCCACCCGAACTGCTCCCGTCCGAGATCCAGAAGCCGGACAAAGCAGGCTGCCGTGGCCTCGGCATCCCCGTAGGCAAAGTGTGCCCCGCGGTTCGTCACCCCAAGGCGGATGCAGAGATTCTCGAGGCTGATCGTCTGGGGCAGGTCCCAGATGCGCTGGGCAAGCCGGGACGTGTCCACCGTGTAGGTCGTCACCGGTGTTCCTGCCACATGGGCAATGAGACGGCTGTCAAAGGCATCTGGGCTGTGCTCCACTGTCACCCCATTCCCTGCGAGCGCCACAAGGAGCTCCATGACCTGGTGGACGTGCGGTGCATCGTGGAGCATGCCCCGGGAGATGTGGTGGATCCGTGCCGCGAACGGATTGATGTGGGCATTCGAGTGGACGAGCGTCTCGAGCCGTGCCACAGGCTTGTCGTGGTACACCCCGAGGGCGCCAATCTCGATGAGCTGGGCAGGAGCGTGGCCCTGGGTCTCACAGTCAACAGCGACTGCATAGAGGTCCGTGAGCAGGGTGTCGAGCGTCGGGGAGAGGGGAGAGGGATTCTTCCAGTCAGGCGTTACCACTGGAAGGGCATCGTCCACACTTCCCAGCCGGGAGATGAGGGCACGGTCCTGTCCGGATGACGCGTGCACGCCACCCGTGTCCTGCTGGCGCATGCCGTGCCCTGGCCGGGGATCAGCCATGCAGCACCTCGGTGTCCCTCCACTGGCAGGATGCGCCCCCCCCGGGAGGGAGGAGTGGCGTCGTATACTGGGAGAAGTACAGGGGGAATATGCGGCGATGAAAGCAGGTGTGGTTGCCACTGAACTCATGGGAGTTCGATCCACTGGATCTCGTTACACAGCTGACCGTTCGCATACTGATGCTATAGCACATCTTCTTGCTATTGGCGTGGATTATCGCTCCACTCCAATAGGAGTCCGGGAGAATGCTGCGCTTGTGGCCCGCGACAGTGCCCAGATGATGCGGTACATTGTCGGTCACCTTGATGTCACGAGCTGCATGATGCTCTCCACCTGCAACAGGACAGAGCTGTACCTGCTCATGGACGATCCCTCCTCGGGGGATCTCCTCATGCCGACACTTGCGGAACTCCTGGTTGGTGAGGCGGACATGGCAGGCCACGTACAGACGTACGTCGGGGAACAGGCACTCCAGCACCTCTTCCGCGTTGCTGCAGGACTCGAGAGCGTTGCCCTCGGGGAGCCACAGATCCTCGGGCAGCTGAAGGATGCTGCCCAGCTGGCACAGCAGAACGGTACCCTCTTCGGGGCCCTCGATCTCATCATCCGACAGGCAGTATCCGCGGGCAAGCGGATCCGGACAGAAACCCCTCTTGGCTCGCGGGCCCGGTCACTGAGTGACCTCGCCATAGACGTACTTGCGGGTCAGGGGAGGATTTCCGAGGGAACCCATGCACTGGTCATCGGTGCCGGGACCATGGGAAGCATTGCTGCCACCCGGCTCCATGCACTGGGAGCACGGGTATCCGTGCTCTCCCGGACCCGGGCCTCCCAGGACCGTCTTGCAGAGGCAATAGGGGGAACGGCAGTCAGCTGGGAAACCGTGCCGGAAGAATGCGCGGTCATCATTGCAGCAACCTCCGATGCGGGCTACATCCTCACCCCGGAACGGCTCGGAAACATCCTGCCATCCCTTGACCACAGTCTCCTCATTGTCGATCTTGCCATGCCACGGGATGTCGATCCGCTCTGTGCCCTCCTTCCGCATGTGGAAGTCATCGACATCGACGCGATTGCGAGTGCGGGAACGAACTCCATCCTCACCCGGAAGGATCTCGACAACGCACAGGAACTCCTGGCTTCGGAAGTTGCCCGCACAGTCCATCTCCACCAGGCCCGTTCCGTTGCTGGACCAACAATCCAGCAGCTCACTGGATGGGCCGAGGGTCTCCGTTCGGATGCGGTCCAGCGCGGACTCCGCGGGTGCGATGACGAGGCACTCCGCAGCAGTGTCGATGCCCTCACAAAGCGCATCGTGAAGCAGCTTCTCCATCCTGTCATCCAGAAGCTCCACGACGAGGCCGACGATCCCGGGACTGCGCACCTCATCCATGAACTCTTTCCCGAGTCCCGTCCCCAGGACACCAGGGACGAGAAATGACTCCATCCAACCTGCCCACCAGGGTCCTGCGGTTTGCCACCCGGGGAAGTCTCCTCGCCCGGGTCCAGACCCGGTCCGCCATGGAGCATGTCTCGGCCCTCCCGGAATGCACTGCGGAGGAGTACATCCTGGAAACGGCCGGGGACCGGGACCAGACCTCTCCGCTTGCTGCCGGGAGCACGGTCGGGTGGTTCACCTCCGCACTCGAACGGGCACTCCTCGCAGGTGAGGCAGCATGTGCCGTGCACAGTGCGAAGGACCTTCCCACTGACCTTCCCGAATCCCTTGGCATTGTCTCCTGCCTCCCAAGGGGGGCAGTGGAGGACGTTGCCGTCATCCGGAACGCTTCCTCGCTTGGTGCCCTGCCGAAGGGTGCAGTCATCGGAACCTCGAGCCCGAGGCGTGCTGCCCTCCTTGCGAGCCGGTATCCTGACCTCATGACTGCCCCAATCCGGGGAAATGTCGATACCCGCCTCCGGAAGCTGGAGGAGGGGGAGTTTGATGCAATCATCCTTGCCCGTGCAGGCCTTCTCCGGCTGGAACGGGAGGACGTCATCACGGAAGTCCTGGATCCCACGGTATGGATACCCGCCCCGGGACAGGGCATCATTGCCATCGAGGCAGTACGGGACAGTGCCGAGTGGCAGATCCTGTCCCAGGTTGGGGATACCGAGGCACTGCTCCTGATGAACACTGAGCGGGCTGTACTGCGCGATGTCGGGGGAGGGTGTGCGATCCCGCTTGGCGTGCTCGCGACACTGCCGGAACCCGGGATGCTCCACATCCGGGGAGGAATTGTCCAGCACGAGGGGAAGTGGGCCGTGCGCGAGGTGAATGGTCCAGTGGAATCGTGGAAGGAGCTTGCAGTGTCCCTCGGTGCTGCACTCCGGAGTGCCTGAACCGTGAAAGCCCTCCTCACCGGTACCAGGGAGACTGCCGGAGAAACCGGGACATATCTCGCATCCCGCGGCTGGAATGTCACTGTCCTTCCCCTCATTGAAACCGTGCCCGTGCCACAGGACACCTGGCAGGAGGAGATCCGTTCCGCATTCCGTGCAGCAGATCCCGGAACGTGCGTCGTCACGAGCAAGCGGGCTGCACAGGACCTTGCCCTGTTCCTTGGGGACCATCCCCTCCCGGACACCTGGGACATCCTTGCCATCGGGGAGGAAACAGGACATGTGCTTGGAGCACTCCATGTACACTGCACTGTCCTTCCGAATGCCGGTACTGCAGCGGACTCCCTCCGCGATGCAGGAACCGACCTCTCCCGAAGGAGGGTCCTCCTCATCGGGGCACGACTCATGGACATGCGCCTTGCGGAGGCAGTGGGGAACTGCGGAGGCATGCCGCACCACATTGTCACGTATGACACGCTCACCCCGGAGGAGACGTACCGGACCCTCCGCAGCTGTGCGCAGGACCACTATGATCTCGGCATCTTCTGGAGTGCCTCTGCAGCACGTGCCTACTGCACAGCCCTTGACACGGGGGGAGCACCGGCACTCCGCCATGCCGTTGCCCTCGGAAGGAAGGCAGGCACTCTCCTCACAGGAAGGGCACCTTCCATCCACATCCCGGAAACACCGGATACTCCCGCACTCCTCGAGCTGCTCCGGCAGCTCACTGACACCATCACCACTGACCCAAAGGAGCACCCATGAGCTTTCCCACAGAACGGCCACGAAGACTGAGGAGAACGGCACTCCATCGTGAACTTGCTGCAGAGCACAGGCTGCATCCTGCGGACTTTGTCGCACCGCTCTTTGTCCGTGAGGACGCGACATCCCCCGTCCCGCTCACCCTCCTCGCGGGACACCAGCAGGAGACCCTCAATTCCCTCACTGACCGCGTGGAGGCACTCCGGAGTGTCGGCTGCACCAAGGTGCTCCTGTTCGGGATCCCTTCCCGCAAGGACGCGGAAGGATCCGAGGCGTGGAACGACAACGGCATTGTCCAGGAGGCAGTACGCCGCATCCGTCAGCAGTTCGGGCACGATGTCCTCATCATCACGGACTGCTGCCTTGATGAGTACACCTCGCACGGCCACTGCGGCATCCTCACAGCGGAAGGGGAGGTGGACAATGATGCAACGGTTGTTGCTTATGCACGGGCTGCAGTGAGCCAGGCCCGGGCCGGGGCAGACCTCATTGCCCCAAGTGGCATGATGGACGGCCAGGTGGGTGCCATCCGCGAGGCCCTGGACGAGCACGGATTTCCGGGAACCGGCATCATGGCCTACAGTGCCAAGTATGCATCCTGCCTCTACGGGCCCTTCCGGGAGGCAGCGGACTGTGCTCCCCAGTTCGGGGACCGCTCCGGGTACCAGATGCAGCCAGCCAACGGCATTGAGGCACTCCGCGAGGCACGTCTGGATGCCGAGGAGGGAGCAGACATCGTCATGGTGAAACCCGCACTCTGGTATCTCGACATCATTTCCGCCCTTGCACGGGAGTCCGAACTCCCGGTTGCTGCCTACCTCGTGAGTGGCGAGTGCGCCATGATCCACGATGGCGGGGAACGTGGTCTCTTCTCCGAGGAGCGTGCCATGGTCGAGGCTCACCTTGCCCTCAGGCGTGCAGGCGCCACCATCCTCATTTCGTACTATGCTGGTGCAATGTGCGAATACCTCGCAGCAGCACCACAGGCTGCCCGCATTCCCCAGACAGTGCACTGAACCGCAAAGGAGACTACCATGGCAGAACTTACGGGAACAACTGTCCCCTTCGCATCGTTCCAGGATGTGACCTTTGGCGCCCCGCTCGGACCTTCTGGTGCACCGGCGGACCGTCACCAGTACACGGAAGAGCCTCCCATGACCATTGACACGGGAAAGCTGTACCAGATGACCATTTCCACGAGCCTTGGCAATATCGTGCTGGGACTCCAGCCGGAACTTGCCCCCCGCACAGTCAACGTCATCGTCACCCTTGCCCGCAACGGCTTCTATGACGGGGTCATCTTCCACAGGGTTGTTCCCGACTTTGTCATCCAGGGCGGGGATCCGACTGGCACAGGGCGCGGTGGCCCCGGTTTCCGCTTCATGGACGAGCCAGTGAAGCAGGACTACGTTCCGGGAGCACTTGCCATGGCCAATGCCGGTCCGAACACGAACGGCTCCCAGTTCTTCATCTGCACTGCGGATGACCGCAGCCTCCCGAAGCAGTACAACCTCTTCGGCAAGGTGGTCGAGGGCATGGAAGCAGTCCTTGCTGTCCGGGAAGGGACAGTCATGGACAAGGTCACCGTGCAGGAACAGCAGTAGGATTCCCTTCCGTGGCAGCAACACAGGAACTCCCGTCCCGGGAACTCCGGGAGAGGGGAGAACGCGTGCTTGTCGGGGGCGTCAACAGCCCAGTCCGGGCATTCGCTGCTGTACCCGGGGAAGCCCCCATCATTGCCCGTGGCCATGGTGCAACGGTCACGGATGTGGATGGCACTACCTACACGGACTACATCCTGGGATATGGTGCCCACATCCTCGGACACTCCCCGGACACAGTCCTTGCTGCCCTCCGGGAGGTGATGGAGGACTCGTGGAGCTTCGGATGCACCACGGAGAGCGAAATCGTCCTTGCGGAGCAGATTGTCGGGTCCATCTCCGGGATAGACATGGTGCGGTTCGTGAACTCGGGAACCGAGGCCACCATGACTGC
>DAIDIX010000019.1:6311-13755 GCA_027451645.1 Candidatus Dormiibacterota bacterium
TGCACGTGGCATCACGAACAGGAACCTCATCGTGAAGTGTGATGGGGGATATCACGGTCACAGTGATGCTCTCCTTGCCGAGGCGGGGTCCGGTGTTGCGACACTCGCCCTTCCAGGAGCCCGGGGAGTCACCCCAAACAGCGTGCGGGACACGCTAGTGGTCCCGTACAACGATCCTGAGGCAATGACCACAGTCTTTTCCCAGCACGGGGAACACATCGCAGCTGTCATTGTCGAACCAGTGGCCGGCAACATCGGCTGCATCCCTCCGGTTCCCGGCTACCTCAACCACCTCCGCTCCCTCACACGGGAGTACGGTTCCCTCCTCATCGCGGATGAGGTCATGACTGGTTACCGGGCAGCATATGGCTCGGTGACCCACGCACTCGGGGGTGCCTTTGACCTCATCTGTCTCGGGAAGATCATCGGGGCAGGGTTTCCCGTTGGTGCCTGTGCGGGAAGGAAGTCCCTCATGGAGCATCTTGCCCCGCAGGGACCCGTGTACCAGGCTGGAACGATGAGTGGGCACCGGTTCGCCATGGCAGGAGGGAGTGCTGTCCTCGGGAGGCTTTCCCCAGGAGATCCCTACGACACCCTTGGTGGCCTTGCTGCACACCTCGTCACCGGGGCAACGGAGATCCTCATGGAGAAGGGCATTCCTGCATACGGCACCCATATCGGGGGAATGTGCACCCTCTTTCTCGGCATCACGGAAGCCCACGCGCATGACGGAGTCAGGAAGGCGGACACTGCCCTCTTCGGCTCCTACCATGCCCACATGTTCCGGAACGGCATCCTCCTTCCGCCCTCGCAGTTCGAGGCAGTCTTCGTCTCGGCAGCGCACACCATGGCGGACATTGACCGGTACCTCACTGTCCTCGGGGAATGGAGCCCGCACCAACACCATGCATAGCCCGGTTGAGCCACCTTCCCGTGGCAGAACGGGTTTCCGTACCCTTTTCCGCATGACCGTGCCCAGGTGCCTGCTCCCTCTTTCCTTCCTTGTTGCTGCAGGCATCCTTTCCTCCTGTGCACCTGCTGCATCCCTGTCCCGGAGCAGTGCTGCACCACGCCTCCAGTCCCGTCCTGCACCATGCTCCCCGCAGGACCTCGTCGCCACACAGTATGCCTATGGTGCCGGTGCTGGCACGGAATCCCACTTCATCGAGCTCACCAATGACCATGCCCACCCGTGCACACTCGGGGGATACCCGGGCCTCGCATTCGAGCGTGCCGGTTCCCAGCCCGTGCAGATGGTGCCCGTGGGGGGTATTGAGCGGGAGGCAGCATCATCCTTCCTGAACGGTACAAGGAGTCCGACTCCACTCCGGTTCACCATAGCATCCTCCGGCACGGCATCCTTCCTGTACGAGGACGGCATCGAAGCACGGGGAGGGGGGACCTGCACGGCTGTCATTCCCGTTCTCACACTCAGCGGAACAGCACCGGTCCCGGACCACGCACTTCCTGTCGGGGGGACCTTCCAGTACTGCGGGGGAATTCTCCAGCTGTCCCCGGTGGGGCCCGGTGTCACGTGGGCAATCCACTCGTGATGCAGCAGGGAAGGAAGGCCCCCCGGGGTCCTCATCTCCACTTCCAGTATGGTAGAGTGAAGCCAGGAGCACGGGAACGTGCACGTTCACACACGGGGAGGGAGCCATGGGCATCCTTGATGGACACTGGCTGTATATTCTGGTCATTCTTGCTGTCGTCCTCATCTTCTGGGGACCGGGAAAGCTTCCGGAAGTCGGTGCAGGACTCGGCCGGGCAATACGGGAATTCAAGAAAGCTTCCACGAACTTCACGGAAACCGTGAACACGGATGCGCCAGCCCAACAGTCCGTTGTCGGGCATGCCACTTCGCAGGAGACTCCATCCACGACACCTGCTGCACCAGCAGCACCTGCAGCATCACCGGAAACGACTCCGCCCGCAACGACTTCCCATCCCCAGTAGGGCACCCCGATGTCGAGATCCTGGAGTGCAGCTGCCTCCCAGACACGGAAGCGGTTTGGCCGGGGAAGGGTACAGGCTGTCACGGACAGCCCGATGAGTGTCCTCGAACACTTCGGGGAACTCCGCAGGGTCCTCATTGTCTCCCTCATAGCCTGGGGGATCGGGAGCATCTTCGCCTTCATTGAGACACGGTTTTTTCTCGGCATCCTTCTCCACCCGCTCCTCATTACCCTCAAGGGCTCCCATGCCCTCACCACAACCGCCATCTTCACCTCCCCGACAGAGGGAGTGTCCATTCCCCTCAAGCTTGCTGCACTCGTCGGGGCCATCCTTGCCCTTCCAGTCATAAGCGCACAGGTCTGGAGCTTCATTGTCCCTGCACTCCGTCCTGCGGAACGGCGGTTTGCCCTTCCCTTTGTCGTCTCGAGCCTGGTGCTCTTTGCCATCGGGGGAGCATTCGCGTACTTTGTCATGCCCATCGGGCTCCACTTCCTCATCACGTTCCTTGGACCGAACGCGAGCTACCTCCCCGACATCAACAGCTACTTCTCGTTCTTCCTCCTCCTCATCATTGTCTTCGGCATCACCTTCGAGCTTCCTGTCGCCATTGTCATGCTCGGGGGGCTCGGTATCGTCTCCTCACGGCAGCTCCGCCTCCGGAGAAAGGCGATCTGGCTTGGCATCGTGCTTGCAACACTCGTCGTCACTCCCGGCTCGGACCCCTACACCCCCACTGCACTTGCCATCCCGCTTCTCCTCCTCTTCGAGGGAAGTGTCGTCATTCTCGATAGAATCATGCATAAGTAGTCCCAACTTTCCCTCACTGAAGGAGCCTCCATGCGGCCAGATTCCCGAACTCCCGAGGAGCTTCGACCAACCACCATCAAGACGGATGTCATCCTGTATCCCGAGGGCAGTGCGCTCATCACCACGGGCAACACGAAGGTGCTGTGCACGGCAAGTGTCGAGGAGAAGGTCCCCCCGTTCCGGAAGGGCACGGGGCTCGGATGGGTGACAGCGGAGTATGCCATGCTTCCCCGGAGTACCCACACGAGAAAGGAACGGGAACGGAAGGCAGGAAGGGTCGATGGACGGGGACAGGAGATCCAGCGCCTCATCGGACGGAGCCTCCGCACCGTGATGGACTTCGAGGCCCTTGGCGAGCGGAGCATCACGGTGGACTGCGATGTCATCCAGGCGGACGGGGGAACACGGACAGCCTCCATCACCGGGGCTGCCGTTGCGCTCACGCTTGCCTGCCGCAAGCTCCTTGCAGGGAAGCTTGTCACCCGTCTTCCCATCACCCAGCTCGTGGCAGCAGTGAGTGTCGGCATTGTCGACGGGGAGATCCGGGCAGACCTCGCATACCTTGAGGACTCCGCTGCGGACACGGACATGAACATCGTTGCCCTTGAGGATGGCCACATTGTCGAGATCCAGGGAACTGCTGAGCATGCTCCCTTCTCGGTCGACGAGCTCCAGAGCCTCACCACGCTTGGACTTGAGTCCATCGAGCAGCTCTTCGACATCCAGCGAGAGGTCCTTGGGGACATCGTTCCTGCTGGTGTCGGGGCACACTGATGGAACGGCTGCTCGGTGGATCGGGAACCCTTTCCCGCAGGACTTCCGCGGACCCTGTGCCTTCCCCTGGAATGGTCGTCGTCGAGGTGCATGGTGCTGGCCTCAACAATGCGGATGTCCTCCGCCTGAACGGACAGTATCCCGTTCCGAAGGGACAGGATGCGAGTCTTCTCGGACTCGAGTTTGCCGGCACAGTGACAGCGACCGGGGAGGGGGTACAGCAGGTGGCTCCCGGGGACCGCGTCATGGGGCTCGCACTTGGTGCCCATGCCACACACCTCCTTGTCCCGGAGGACCACTGCATGCAGGTGCCGGATGCCATTCCCGACCTTGATGCAGCAGGCTTTCCCGAGGTGTTCTGCACAGCGTACGATGCGCTTCTCACCCTTGGCAGCATGACCACAGGATCCCGGGTCCTCATCCATGGAGGTGCCGGGGGGGTAGGTACGGCAGCAGTGCAGATCGCCTCCCTCATGGGTGCGCATCCCACAGCAACGACACGCCATCCGGAAGCGGAAAGCCTCCTGCGCGAGCTCGGGGCAGAGGACGTCGTCAGTGATGACATAGCCGCACTCGAGGGCTCCTTCGATGTCATTCTCGAGCTTGCCCGCGGCTCCCACATGGCGGACAACATCCGCTGCCTCGCCCCAGGAGGAACCGTGGTGGTCATTGGCATGAACGAGACGCCCGCTCCGGAAGTCAACCTCAGGCTCCTCATGCAGAAGCGTGGGTCCATCCGTGCCTCAACCATGAGTGGCAGGCCCGGGTACGAGCGGGCACGGGTCATGGCAGAGGTGGCATCCCGTCTTGTCCCGTATCTCGCGACTGGCCGCATCCGGGTTCCCGTTGCTGCAGCATATCCCTTCGCTGCAGCGGAAGAGGCGTATGCAGCCTTCCGGAAGGGTGGCAAGATAGGGAAGATCATCCTCACGATGGACCATGTGTAACCCGGAGGCAATCTGGGCACACTCTTGAGGGCATCAATACGGAAAGGGAACACAATGACTGAGACTGCAACGAAATACGACATCATCATTGTTGGCGGGGGGCCTGCCGGCCTTACAGCCGCACTCTATGCGGGACGAAGCACCATGAGGACCCTCCTCATCGAGAACAAGGCGATGGGAGGACAGCTTCTCAACACGGAACTCATTGATGACTACCCTGGAGCAGCACACATCTTCGGTGCGGATCTCGCAGCAACGATGGTGAAGCAGGCCGGGGAGTTTGGAACGACCTTCCTTACTGCGACTGTCGAGGGGATACGGCCTGTCGATGGCCACCAGAAGGAGGTCACGACTGACCAGGGAACATTCACTGCCCCGGCTGTCATCATCACTGCAGGCGGACTTCCCCGGAAGCTTGGCATCCCCGGGGAGGAGCGGCTTGCCGGAAGCGGCGTGTCGTACTGTGCTGTCTGTGACGGAGCGTTCTTCAAGGAACGGGAGCTCGCAGTCATCGGGGGAGGGGATGCAGCCCTTGAGGAGGGGATGTACCTCACCCGGTATGCATCGAAGGTCACCATCATCCACCGCCGTGACGCCTTCCGGGCCCAGCCTGTCATTGTCGAGGAAGCTCAGAAGAACCCGAAGATTTCCTTCCTCATGAACACTGTTGTGGACGAGATTGCAGGCGAGTATGCCGTGAAGGAGCTCCACTGCACCAATGTTGCGACCCATGAGACCTCCGTCCTTCCGGTCAACGGGGTCTTCATCTTCATAGGGTTTCTCCCGAACACCTCCCTCATCGAGGGGCATGTTGCCCATGATGCAGGCGGGTACTACCTCACGGATCCGCTCACGATGATGACAAGCGTGGACGGGGTCTTTGCTGCCGGTGATGTCCGTTCCCAGCTCACCCGCCAGATCACCACTGCTGTCGGGGACGCCACCACGGCCACCATTGCTGCCGTGAAGTATGTCGAGGCTGTCGGGAAGGGACTTCCCATCCCGTTTGCCCCGTACCAGGAGCTTGCGGGGGCAGGAGCGGACCGTGGATAGCATTGTCACGAAGGGAGGCGATGCCGGAACGACAGGCCTCCTGTACGGTGGCCGTGTTCCCAAGGATGACCTCCACACGGAGGCGTACGGGGCTCTTGACGAGGCCATCTCCGCACTCGGCCTTGCACGCTCCCTGGCGACGGACGGGGAAGCCCAGAAGCTTCTCGAGGGACTGGAGAGGGAACTCTTCACTGCCGGAGCGGAACTGGCAACCCTTCCCTCCGCCTACGACACCTACCGGAAGCACTTTCCTCCAATAGACGGGGCAGCAATACAGCGCCTTGAGGATGAGGTGCACCGCCTCGAGAAGGAGTTTCCCCTCCCTGACGGGTTTGTCCTCCCTGGTGGCACCCCCCCGGCTGCAGCAGTGGATCTCGCCCGGACCATCATCCGCCGTGTCGAGCGGTGGACCGTGAAGCTCCATGCTGCTGGGATGCTCGCAAATCCCCTCCTGCTGCAGTACTTCAACAGGCTTTCCGACTACCTCTTCATGCTGGCCCGGTCCCTCGAGGGGGAGTCCCGCATCACTGCAAAGTAGCACCGATGCGGGAAGGGGAGATCCCCCTACTCCCCAAGGCCCTGTGCGTTTGCATCACGCAGTGCCTTTGCGATGTCCGCAGGAACGGCTTCCCTCGTGAGGTGCTCGACCTCGTCGAGGAGCCGTGCTGCTGTTGGAGCGACGAGAAGCGCCTCCTTCGAGCTTCCTGCCACACTCCCGTCCGTACAGCGGATGAAGGTCCACTGCGATCCATGGATCACTGTCCTGGCGACAATGCGGCCCCGGAGGCTCAGGGTACCCTTGCCAACGGAGACGGGGATGTCCCGGATGCGCGCGTTCTCCAGCTTCCGGAGTGCGGCAATGCCTGCCTGCACTGCCTCCGCAGGAGTGATGCCAAGGTCCCCGGCACAGGACTCAAGCTCCCGGACAACACTGTCAGGGAGATGGAACTTCCGGCACGGGGCGGGAGTGCCTGCTGCAGGACTGGACGATGGACGGGATTCGAAGTTTGGAGACCAGTAGCGCACTGCCCGTGGTGAGGACAGGGTGAATACTGCTGGATCTTCCGATGGAAAAATGCATGCGTTGTGCATGGTGTGTCTCCCCTTGTGGAGTGGTTGCCGGTGTGCTGGCAGCAGGAAGGTTCCCGCCGGCCTCAGCGCCCGGAACGCAGCATGCCACACGCACCGGACCACGAAGGGAGGCCGGCGCCCTGATAGCTCATCGGGAAGGTGTGTGCATGGAGAAACATCATGCGTACGATTGTATCAACGCAGCGGAAAACTGCAAGCAGGAATTTCATGGAAATTCATGGGCCCATGCAGCAGTCCTTCCCGGGGAGTGCATCGTTCCCCTGCTGGGGAGAAGGGGATGGCTACTGCCGATCTCCTTGCCATTCCAATACCCGTATACTGGACCAAAGGTCCATGAGCGAGGGAGGAAGGGTACATGGCACGCTACAGGATTGCAGCCACACGGCATGTCCTCACCAGTCTTGAGGCTGCGGAAGTCGGCCTTCTCGATGACACCTACGACACCATCCGCACACAGCACATGATCCACACCGACAGGAGCTTCGTCCGTGGCGATACCGGCTACCGGACACTCACCGGTACTGCAGGTGACGGGTCCATCCTCCACGTGTCATTCCGCCGCAGGGAAGAACACACGGGCACTGCAGGATGGGCATACTCCGCTGAACCGGTCCAGAACGGAAAACAGGGTGCGTTCACCTTCCAGCACACGGAACGGGGAACGTTCACCTTCCAGCGCACGGCTCGGGGAGTGCTTGTCGAGTACACCGGAACAACGGAAAGCACCCTGTCCGAAGACGAATGCCAGCAGAGGATCTCCCGCATGCTGCGAAGGATTGCTGCCAAGGCACATCGTGTCGAGCGGGAAGTGTCCC
>DAIDIX010000020.1:0-1049 GCA_027451645.1 Candidatus Dormiibacterota bacterium
GCTTCAATACAGGGACGAGAAGGCTGATGATGAGTCCACCGTCCGCTGCAATGAGGGCAAGGAGTGTTGATATGAGGATGAGGGTCCGGGGCCGGACAGTCCACCGCACTGCAGCAGCAGCAGGGGAGATTGCGAGGCTCAGGACAAGAAGGGTGCCAACAATCTGTGCTGCCTCTGTGACTGTGAGTGCCAGGAGAAAGAGGAAGAGGAGACCTACAATGCGGAGGGGGACACCCATCGCCTGGGCAACCACATGGTCAACGGATGCAAAGAGAAGGGGCCTATAGATCCAGGACATGATGACAAGTGTTGTTGCAGCGATGCTTACGAGCAGCACTATCTGGCTCATGCTTACAGCGAAGATGTCACCAAAGAGGATGTTCGTTGCTGCAGATGCGAACCCCCTGTAGAAGCTGAGGAGGAGAACGCCAAGTCCAAGTCCAGCAGCAAGGATGACCCCAATGGAAGAGTCTCGTTCCCGCTCAGTATTGCCGAGAAGTCCGATGAGAAGGGCAACGATCAGCGCGCCGACGAGTGCACCGCTCACTGCATCGTTTGCGACAAGGAGACCTGCAGCAGCACCAGTGAATGCAAGTTCGCTAGTGCCATGAACTGCAAAGGACATTCCCCGCATGATGACGAACGGACCAATGGTGCCGCAGGCAATGGCCACAAGTGTTGCTGCAATGAGGGCATGCTGCACTGCAGGAAGTCCGAGATACGTGAAGAAGGTCATTTCCCGAATTCCTCTGGCGTTGGGTGGATTCCGTGCTGATGATGTCCACCAGCCTCATCGTTGATGTCGGACTGCTGGCTGACAATTGCAATTCGACCGCCATCGTGGATGACGTGCACATCAGCCTGGAAGAGTTCAGTGAGGACGGAATCCTGGAAGATGTCGTCTGGGGTGCCAAGCTTCCACTGTCCATTGGCAAAGTAGAGAACGAGATCGACATAGGGAAGAATGGGATTGATTTCATGCGTGACAAAAACAATCGTGGCGTTCCTGGCAGTCCTCTGCGAATCGATGAGTCGGACGATATCGTGCT
>DAIDIX010000020.1:1059-13646 GCA_027451645.1 Candidatus Dormiibacterota bacterium
GGTGTGCGATATCGAGCGACAGGAGCGGTTCATCACAGAGGAGAAGCTCTGGGGAGCCGAGAATTGCCTGGGCGACTCGGAGACGCTGCTGTTCCCCTCCTGAGAGCAGACCGATCGGGGAGTCTGCATACTGCCCTGCACCGACTGCCTGAATTGCTGAGTCAAGCGCCATCCTGTCATTCCGGGAGAACCTGTGCCACCCAAACCGGTGTCCATTGAGGCCAAGGCTTACGAGGTCACGGCCACGGATGGGAAGATCCCTGTCAAACCCCCGCTGCTGTGGAATGTAGCCGATATGGGAATTCCCCTTGCGGGGTGGTGATCCAAGGATGGCAAGCGTACCGGCAGTAAGGGGCTGGAGTCCCAGGAGTGTTCGGAGAAGCGATGTCTTTCCTGAGCCGTTGGGTCCCAGCACTGCGAGAAAGCTTCCAGCTGGAAGTGCGAAGCTCAGGTCACTCCAGAGGGCTCGTGCACCGTACGAGAGAGTGGCATTCGTGGCGACTATGGGGTGTTCCATATGCTGGCCTATCCTCCCAGTGCTGCATGGAGCTCTGCAATCGTTTTCAGCTGCCAAGCAGGAAAGGTGATGTTCGCAGGCATGGTTTCGCTGACAGGTATGACTGGAATGTGATGGGCAGTCGCAAGACTGCGGATAGATGCCGTTGCTGGGGAAATGGTCTGGCTGTTGTAGATGAGTGCACGGATGCGATGGGAAGTGATGAGGGACTCCATTGCAGTCGTGTCCTGGATGCTGGGAGCAACACCGTTCTCGATTGCGAGAGCGAAGCCCTGTGGTGTGAGGTCCGTGAACCCAGCCTCAGCAAGGAGATATCCGGCTACCCGCTCGGTATACGCAATGGGAGCATGGTTCGCTGCTGCACCTAGACTCCTGATGGAGACGAGATCTGTGTTGAGTGCTGCCATGAAGGCCCGTTCATTTGCTGCAAAGTATGCTGCCTTCCCGGGAAGAAGATGGATGAACGTGGATGTGAAGGCAGATGCCACAGTCCCAATTTTTTCAAGGTCATACCAGAGATGGGGATTTGCTGCACTGCCTGAAATTCCCATGAGATGGGATGCAATGAGAACTGTCTGGGTTGAGGAACCATTTGCAGCTACGAGACGGCTCATGAAGGAGTCATATCCGAGTCCATTTTCAATAATGACGTTCGCCTGTGCAATGGATAGTGCTGTCGATACCGATGACTGGAAGAGGTGGGGGTCGACATTGGGATCAGAGATGAGGGAGGTGACATGAACAGCAGTGCCCCCGATCTCAGCCGCGATTTCTCCCCAGGTGTTGACTGAGGAGACGACATTGATGGTGGTGAGGGGTCCCGATGAACCGCAGGCAGCCAGGGGAATGGCGAGAGAGATTATGGAAATGAGTGCAGTGAGACACCTCGTGGGGAAGTTCATACTCATAATGATAATGATTATGAGTATGAAGTGCAACTGTGCTGACCAATCGGGAATATGGTGCCGTGTCAGGACCCGGTTCTGTGCGGCTGGATGTCCTTGAGGAGGAGCTGCGGAGAATCGTTTCCATTCCAGCTGTTGCGCTCCAGGGTGACACAGCAGTCGACAGAACGTCCTTCGGGCAGATGGTGCTGGATGTCTGCCTTGTTGAAGGCTATGAGCTCCACATGTGCTCCATCACCCGTCGCAACAGTGATGCCAAGATGCGAACGTTCCTGTCCAAATGTCCTTGTCCGTCGTACCTGGCAGTCGAGCAGTGCAAACTGTGGCAGGGGATTGCCGAAGCCAAAGGGCTCAAGGGACTCGAGATGCGAGACTGTATCGAGTGCGACTTCCTTTCCGAGAAGGATTCCATCGATCGCAAAGGTCCGTGAAGGATCTGAGGGGAGTCCCTGTGCTGCTGCATGGCTGATGAGGGCATCCCGGAATGCGGGAAATGATGCTGCATCAAGACTGAAACCTGCAGCAGCAGCATGGCCGCCATACTTTGCGAGATGTGCATCACCTCCCTTCAGGAGATCGAGGATGGGGATGCCTGGAAGGGATCTTCCAGATCCCTTCGCTTCCTGGGGATCGAGTGCAACAGCGAAAGTGGGCCGGGCATACCGTTCCATGAGTCTGCCAGCAACGAGACCGACAATGCCCATATGCCAATCTGCACTTCCAACAACAATTACAGGACAGTCGTCAGGGAGAGCTGCAACCATGTCCTCTGCAGAACGGAGTGCAGTGGCAAGACGCTCTTTCCGGAGAGCATTCACGCTGTCGAGTTCTCTGGCCAGACGGGATGCAGTGTCGGGATCGTCTGTGAGACAGAGCTCAAGTGCTGCATGTGCAGTCTCGAGTCTCCCAGCAGCATTGATGCGGGGACCAAGTCCGAATGCCACATCCTGTGCCCGAAGGGGAAGGTCGATACGGGAGACAGCAGCAAGCGCATACATCCCAAGGTTGCCCCCGGCAGTCAGGCGTGCAAGTCCACGCTGCACGATGATGCGGTTTTCCCCAGTGAGTGGCATGATGTCAGCAATTGTTCCAAGTGCAGCAAGGCCGATCTCCTTCTGTGCACATCCATGTGGAAGGATGCCTGCACGTTCACATGCCTCGACAAGCTTCAGTGCAACCCCGACTCCTGCTAGGCCATCGAACGGATACGACGAATGGGCGAGCTTTGGGTTGATGAGCGCATCAGCCGGAGGAAGGGCCTGTGGAGTGCCATCGTGATCTGATGGGGGGAGATGATGGTCTGTGATGATGATGCGCATGCCTTTCGGTCTGTTCGCCACGATCTCTGTGCTTGTCGTTCCACAGTCAACAGTGATGACGAGCCGGGCTCCCCGGGCTGCAAGGTCCTCAAGTGCGGGTGCATTGAGTCCGTATCCTTCTGTCTGCCTGTCCGGGATGTACGGAACGATGCGTGCATCAACAGACCGGAATGCGCGAACAAGGAGCGCACTCGCAGTCACTCCATCCGTGTCATAGTCACCGTAGATGGCAATGAGATCATTTTCATTGAGAGCGTTCCTGATGAGGGAGACTGCCTTCTCCATGTCCGGGAGCAGAAACGGGTCGTTCCCGTCTTCAGCTCCTGTACTCCGCACCTCCTGCTCAAGCTCCGGTCGTGCAGAAAGGACACGTTCGAGCAGGGTAAGCTCTGTATTGCGGCAGGACTGGGAGCGGTACTCCCATCTGCGGGGTGCTGGCTTCATGAGAAGCTCCGTCTGCTAGGAATGCGATGGGCCCGCTTCCTCGCTGGCAGAATCAAGGATGCCCCGGGTGCACGCAGTGGCAAGGACATCTGTTCCTGCAAGGTGGGAGAGAATCTTTGCATACAGTCCAAGAAGCTGCTGCTGTTCCGTTTCATCAAGGACATCATAGAGATGATGCGCAAGGGACCGCTCAACATGGGGACGTGCAGCCTGGTAGGCGTGCTCCCCTGCCTCAGTGAGAACTGCGAAGGATCCCCGGCGGTCTATGGGACACTCCCTCCGCTCAACATACCCTATCTCCTCAAGACGGGAAATCGCATGGGAAAGTCTGCTTCGCGATGACTGGGCACTGTCAGCAAGCTCACTCATGCGAAGGGAGTGGTCAGGCACGGCAATGAGCCGCTCGAGGATCTCGAAGTGGATGAGCAGCATGTTCACATGCTGCTGCAGCTCCCGCTGCACAATGTCAATAAGTCCCTGGGTTGCCATGAGATGTGCACGCCAGAGGAGTCCGGTACCGGACTGGGGCGGAGTAGATGTTCGGGTTGTCACAGCAGTGCACCTTGCAGTTTCGCATCGATATGTCTATATAATACCCATATACGTAGTTGAACGCTCAATCAATTGGAGGTTACCATGGGCACAGAAACTGCAGTTCAGATTCCAGGATACATTGCTGGTACGTGGTCAATCGATGTTGCACACACCGATGTATCATTCACTGTCCGTCACATGATGGTGAGCAAGGTGCGTGGCCACTTCACAAAGTTTGAGGGCCAGATCGTCACAGGAGAGTCGTTTGAGCAGTCGAAGGCGACTGCAACCATTGACCTTTCTTCCATTGCAACAAACAACGAGCAGCGTGATGCTCACATCCGATCTGCAGACTTCTTTGAAGTCGAGAAGTTCCCCACAATGACGTACGAGTCGACTTCAATCCGTCAGGCAGGCGACCATTTCGTCATGGAGGGCAACCTCACTCTTAAGGGAGTGACAAAGCCAGTTGCACTCGATCTTGAGGTGAATGGCTTCTGGAAGGACCCGAACATGGGAACCCGGGTGGGGTTCACAGCCACAGGCAAGATCAACCGCTTTGACTTCAATGTCAACTTCAATGCTCCCCTCGAGGGAAGTGGCGTCGTTGTTGGTGATGAAGTCACACTGCTTCTCGAGGTCGAGGCAGTACTCAACCAGTAGCAATCCGCTGGCTCCTGACGCGGCGCGCAGCAATGCGCGTCGCGTCTTTTTGTGTCACGGACACGAATCTTCACACTGGGAACGTCTTCTTACGGTCCAGCATCAATGGATATGTACCATGTGGACGTATACGTTCCGGCATATGCAGTTGCTGGCACGCCAACAGAGTAGGAGAAGGTCTCGTTGGAGGGACCCTCTCCTGTACCAGGAGCAGCCGTGAAGATGGTCGTTCCAGTTGCAGGAGCCGTAGTTCCTGCAGGGATGGAGAGGGCAGGAGAATATGAAACGGAATTTGCTGGGAGTGCGCAGTTTCCTGTTGCTGCAGATACGGACACAAGGCCAGTGATTGCCGATGCAGTTGTCGGGAGGGAATGTCCAGAGGTTGTCGAGAATGTTGTCGAAGTAATGGCAAGGTTCCAGCCGTTTCCCGTGCCTGTCTCATCACTCGTGGTGAGCGCAATAGTGCCGGAGCTCGTCTGGTTGGAGCCATTGAGCGTGACTCCGGGTACTGTGAGGGATGCAGGAGAAGTGAGCGAGAGTGCACCCCCAGAACATGTCGTTCCAAACTCTGCAACAAATGGAGCCCCTGCAGCTGTGTCCCCAACTTCCCAGCAGTACGAGGCTGAGACACAGAATGGCTCATGGACATAGTAGTTGCCTGTTGCGGATACTCCAGACGGTGCGGCTACGATGTACCAGGTCGAGCCATCCCAGTACATTTCCAGCGGCTGTGCATATCCTGTGGTCGTTTCATATCCGACTGCCCAGCAGGATGCTGCAGTGAGGCAGGAATCATCGATGAGCACATATGCAGACGATGTGACCTCGGATGCGGGATTGGCGGAGATGGACCATGTCGTACCGTTCCACTGCATCATGAGAGACTGGTCCGTACCACCACTGTTCGGACTCCGGATGTACCCCACTGCGTAGCAGAGCGAGCTTGTTGCGCACGATACGCCAAGGATCCCGTAGTAGATCGTTGTGGATTCTGCAACCTGTGAGCCAAAGCTCCATGACGTGCCATTGTATTCGACGAAGATTGACTCATCGTCCTCGCTTGAGAGTCCGCAGGATGCTACGCATGTCGTTCCTGCAGCCCAGCAGGAGGAGGAGCTTACGCAGGAGATGCCATAGAGCGTGTAGTTGGCTGAAGTGGTTTCCCCGCTTGGAGTGGCAGCAACACTCCAGCTTGTACTGCCACTCCATGTGAGTATGTAGGTCTGCCAGTTCGTGCCATTCCAGATCATGCCGGATGATGCACAGAATGTGGCTGGGGCCGGAAGGCAGGAGATCCCCGTCATCTGGTAACTCACTGTTCCGCTCTCGCCAGCTATGTCGCTGATAGGCAAAATGCTCCATACTGTGCCATTCCAGCTCATGATGAGCGGCTGGGAGTACCCACTCGCATTGTTGAAGTATCCTGCAGCCCAGCAGTCCGATGCGGAAAGGCAGCTGATATTGAGCAGCTGATACACCTGGGTAGTCACTTCGCCGGATGGATTCCCCATCTGGAGCCAGGCCGTTCCATTCCAGAGTTCCATGAGAGTCTGATCCACCTCTGATCCAGTGCCGCAGCTTGCAGTGCAGTCGTACCCAACACCGATGCACATCGTTTCCGACATGCAGTCGATGCCCTGCAGTACGTCAGAAGTGGCAACCTGTGCAACTGTTCCAAGTGTCCAGTTTCCGGAAGGCACTCCCGCAGCGGCACGTGGAGACCCCATGAGCATCCCGCCCAGAAGGAGCAGGATG
Source organism: Candidatus Dormiibacterota bacterium (assembly GCA_027451645.1). Classification (GTDB taxonomy): domain Bacteria; phylum Chloroflexota; class Dormibacteria; order Aeolococcales; family Aeolococcaceae; genus JAJZLL01. Next base: position 7,197 of record DAIDIX010000020.1, read on the forward strand.
AGGATAGGGGGGAAGAGGAAGGATCTCGGGGTGCGTGCTCTCATATGCGTTCACCCAGAGTATACGTGCAATTTTGCTCGGAAAACGACAGTTGCGTGACAGTTTCCTGGGGTGCGGACGCAGGTATCTACGTAGTGTTCGAGGTAATGATGTTCGTCTGTGTGACGTTTACTGTTTTCTGGAGAACGTTCGGATGGAGGAAGAAGTAGGCTGCAAGCGCTATGAGCCCAATGATGAGGAAGATCCGTACGACACCGAAGATCTTTCCGAACGTCTTTCTGAGACTCCGCTGCTGCCGCTTCTGCTCGCGTGCAAGCGTCTTTCTGAGCTCGGTTGCATGCATCCGCTGTTCTTCAGACTCGTGTCCCGGTTCCGCTGGGGCTTCCTCTTCAGCCATGTCCCCGCTTGCCATTGCAAACAGTGCTTCAGCAAGGTTGGCTGCAGAGTCGAATGCATCACTGAGTCCACCATCCTCTGGAACACCGACCTGTGCAAGGTAGTCACGGGCAGCACGTCCAAGCCGCTCCCGCAGGATGTCAAGTGTCTCTGGACGCTCGAGTGGCAGGGCATCGCAGATGACCTGGACAGCCATGTCCAGTCCGTCCTGATCGAGCTGATTGTGTTCCTTGAGGAGATCAAGCGAACGGTCGAGAATGTCCGCGAGTTCCTGTGCACTTGCAGGAACAGTGACTGCTACAGCCTGTCTCCAGTCAGCGCGCAATTGGGTTAACGGATCAAGCATGTGTGGACTCCACAGGGGATAGGGGCGGCTCGTCGTCACGGGGCGTGACGATCACATCATAAACGAATGCGGGATTTCGGTTCGTCATCTTCTTTTTTCTTTCGCTTCGACAGGAGGAGGACGATGAGCAGGACAATGATGAGAATGATCATGCTCGATGACACGATGACAACATGCTTTGAGACGAATGTCGTCACTGATTTCACTCCGCTTCCAATTGCATGGCCTGCTGAGGAAAACGCGTGGGCGATTGAGCCGATGACTCCTCCGGAACTTCCTGGTGCTGGTTTCGGACGAGGGGGGGTGGGAGATGACGACGGAGATGGACTGGCAGTGACTGCGGGTGAGGGACTCGTGGCGGGAGATGGGGAAGCCTGGCTTGAGGGTGATGGCGATATGGCTGGTTTTGCTGTCGGAGTGGGACGAGCAGGAGCTGGCGTAGGAGTTGGTGGGACAGTCTGTGAATATACGACAATCGTGTTTGAGCCGGAGGTTGCTGGACTTGACTGCTGGCCGTTGCTGAGGGTCACAATGATCTGATAGGACCCAGTATCCATCTGTGGTGTTGTGCAAGTGATTTCTGTTGGGGAGAGGACTGTGCACCCAGATGTCTCAATGTACTGGTGCGGTCCGGAGAAAGTGATTGAGACCATGGTGATTCCACCAGCATTTTCGAAACCGTTCCCCGTGATGGTGATGTTGGTTGAAGTGGCTTGGGGAAGGTTGTAGGGAAGTATGCCTGTGATATACGGTGCTGGCACGGTAACAGTAATCGTTGCAGTCGAGGTGCCTGCACGAACAGATGAACCCAGCAGTGCAGAAATGCAGGCAAGAATGCACCACGCAAGGACACCACCCATCAGATGCATGGGCCGGAACGTGTTTCGCGTCACTAGACGGTTTGACACAGGTTCATCCTCAATCTTGGTGCACTCCACCGCACTCAGTATGCCTGTCTGCGAATAACCTTCCGAGTTGGTAACTGCACTGCGACAGATCTGCAGTATGGGTCCACATGCCCGTAACAGTATCTCAGGTATCCCAATTTGGCTACAGCTTTGAGAGACGGAGTTCCTGCTTGAGGTTCCTCTGGCGCCGAACGAGAATTGTGATGACTACAGCAGCAGCAATGATGACGAGGAGGATCCCACCAATGAGAATCCACACCCACACGGGCACACCGCTTGTGCTGCCTTCCGGTACGTACTCCACATTCTGCTTTGTTGCCTTGAGTGCTGAAGCCACAGTGCTCGTGAAGGTGCGTGTCGTGGATTCAGGCGTGCCGGTCTCACCCTGGGAGTGCCAGCGTACTGTCACTGTCACGGAGTAGGTTCCCACGGGAATGCTGTATGGCCAGCGGAATGGATACGGGATTGTATCCCCGGGAAGGATGTTGTCGAGCTTGAGGGTATTTGTCTTGTCGTAGGTTGCGTTGTGAATCCGGATCGTAACTGTCGACTTGCCATAGAGCTGGCCAGTGTTCGAAAGTCCAGTCGTTATTGAAGCGGAATGTGTTGCCTGAAGTTCCTCAATCTGGGCACTGTCAATAGCAAAACGTACTGCTGCTGGGCCAGGTACGACTATGACAGTTGCAATCACGAGCCGGTTGACAATCGTAATGGAGAGTGAGCCTTTTGAGGTCGAGGTATGGGATGGCTGAATTGCCACACCTGCAAGGTGATCTCCCGGTGTGGCATTCGAGGGTACATGGATCGTGAAATAGATCTTCGTGCGGACTCCAGGTGGAAGCGTGTAGCTCTGCTGCTTCATCGAGATCCACGTTCCTGCACTGCGAAGCGCTACTCCCTCATTCGAGTACACAGCTCCTGAGGTAACACCTGTAAGACCATCAACTGGATACGCAGTCACTGGCATTGGTGCTGTTGTGGTGTTTGCAACGTTGAGACAGTTCGTGTAGGTCGAACCGGGAGCGAGATCAAGCGTGTAGTACGAACTGTTTCCCGCTGCGCACGGTCCTGCATACAGGGATCCTTGTGAGGGAGCTGCTGTTGGCGTTGATGCAGCAAGTGTTCGGACTGGCAGCACCAGACCACATGCCACCAGTGCAATAAGGCATGCGCGGAGCGGATGTAACCGGAGGGACAAGAATGTCATAGTTGGGAAATCCTTGGTCATGGGAACCAGTACGGTCTAGTGTAGACGAAAATCGCCCACGGCACATGCAGCAACAGTCCCACTATGCACTACGGGCCAGTCGCAAGCGTGAAAGTCCATATTGAACTGTACGCTCCAGGGAGTGCTCCGGCAGGGATGCTGAGCTGTACGGTTGGGCTCACATATTGTGAACCCATGCCGCACCCGGCTACAGCGCCAAACACCTTGTTGGGCGTGGGTGCAGTACCAAGGGGGATGTTGAGCGATCCCGAGTAGGATATTCCGTCATTGGGACTGGAACAGCCTGCATTGTCGGGGGGCGTGCAGGTGGAGTTCGTGCTGCAGCTCCATCCCGATATGGTGGGAATGGAGACGATGGTGGAGAACGTTCCTCCAGTGCCAGTCGTGAAGGTAGTGCCTGATGCAGTGAGGTTCCATCCATTTCCCGTTCCTGAGCAGTCCACTACGGTAAGTGTGGGTGACACGCTTGCAGTAGTGCTTGAACCAGTAAGTGTGACAGGGCTGTAGGCGAAGGGATTGGAGGACCAGGAGAATGCCAGTCCTGCTGTTCCGCAGCTGGTACCGCCATTGATGGCGAGAGAGGCGCTTTCTGCGCGGACGAGCTGGGAGGTGCACAGGGATGCGAGGAGGCCGAGACCAACGATGGTCCCCAGAATCCAGGTCACCTTGTGGTGCATGGCTGTTTCTCCGGAAGTGCAGGGCGTGAGATGCTCCTTCTTCAGCTAGGACAATCTTCCCCATCTGTCACCTAGAGAGTAGGACGAAATTCGAACATTCGGGTGACAAAGTGTTGACGAATGTTCTCGTCACGATGCGCTGGCAGTGAGGGACCTGAAGTACTGACGGAGAACATAGGGGAGGATGCCCCCATTGGTGAAGTAATCGATATCAGTAGAGCTGTCGAGGCGGCATCGGGTTGTGAATGTGAGTGTGCTTCCGTCGTGTCGGGTCACCTCTACATTGACAGTTCCCCGTGGAGTGAGCGCGTCGAGACCACGAATCGTAAAGGTCTCCGAGCCATCAAGGGAGTACGTGTCCCGGGACTCACCAGGGAGGAACTCGAGGGGAAGAATTCCCATGCCCACGAGGTTGCTCCGGTGGATTCGCTCATATGACTGGGCAATGACGAACTGGACTCCAAGAAGGAGTGGGCCCTTGGCAGCCCAGTCACGACTGCTGCCTGAGCCATATTCCGTTCCTGCAAGAATGCAGACTGGAGTGCGAGAGGCAGCATATATCTCCGATGCTTCGAAGATGGTCATGAGCGTGTTGTCAGGAAGATGGTGTGTATATCCGCCCTCCTTTTCCGGTGAAAGCTGGTTTCGGAGCCGGATGTTTGCAAAGGTTCCACGCACCATGACGTGATGATTTCCCCGTCGTGAGCCGTATGTGTTGAAGTCACGGAGCTCGACACCATGCTCCCTGAGATATGAGGCAGCAGGGCTTGTCGGGGAGATGCTGCCAGCGGGAGATATGTGATCAGTGGTTATGGAGTCACCCAGAACAGCAAGGGGACGGGCATTCTCGATTGCATGTTTCACCTTGGGCTCAAGTGGCAGCTGCGTGAAGAAGGGAGGCTCCTGAAGGTAGGTGGAGGAAGCATCCCATCTGTAGAGTGCTCCCTCAGGAACAGGAAGCGCTTGCCAGTGCTCATCTCCATCAAAGATGCGGCCATATTCTGTCGCATACATTTCCTCAGTGATGGAAGAAGCCAGTACTTCCGCGATTTCCTCCCGGGTCGGCCAGATGTCCTTGAGATATACAGGGGTACCCGTTGCGTCAACTCCAAGTGGTTCCGTTGTGAGATCGACAAGCATGGTCCCAGCAAGGGCAAAAGCGACAACGAGCAGTGGTGAGGCCAGATAGGAAGCTTTCACCTGCGGGTGGATTCTTCCCTCGAAGTTTCTGTTGCCACTCAGCACTGCTGCAACGGTGAGCTGCTTCTCTTCGATGACAGCTGCAACTTCCTCAGGGAGCGGTCCGCTGTTTCCAATGCATGTTGTGCATCCGTAGCCCACAAGGTTGAAGCCAAGCGTATTGAGATACGGGGTCAGCCCTGCCCGATCAAGATAGTCAGTGACTACCCTGGAGCCTGGTGCAAGGCTTGTCTTTACATAGGAAGGTACAGTAAGTCCCCGTTCCACTGCCTTCTTCGCAAGGAGTCCTGCACCAAGCATGACGGAGGGGTTTGAAGTGTTCGTGCATGAGGTGATGGCTGCAATTGCGACTGCACCGGTGTGAAGTTCCCTGCTCCCCCTGAGGTCAGTGCCGTTTCCAAAGGAGTCATTGAACGATGAATGTGCGTTTCCAAGGTTCACCCTGTCCTGCGGACGGCGAGGGCCGGCAATGCTGGGTACTACTGTGGAGAGATCGAGTTCCACAAACTCGCTGAATTCGGGAAGTGGTGAATCATCTGATCGGAAAAGGCCCTGTTCACGGGTGTACTGCTCAACAAGGGCGATATGTTCAGGGGACCTGCCCGTCACTCGAAGGTATTCCAGGGTACGGGAGTCCACCGGGAAGTAGGATGCAGTGGCTCCATATTCAGGTGCCATATTTGAGAGGGTTGCCCGGTCCTGTGCGGATATTGAGGACAGACCATCACCGCAGAACTCGACAAACTTGTTCACGACTCCATGCGTGCGCAGCAGTTCCGTAAGGACGAGAACAAGGTCAGTTGCTGTCGTGCCGACAGGTAGGCGGTTCGTGAACTTTACGCCGACCACAACTGGAGGAAGGAGAAACATCGGCTGGCCGAGCATTGCTGCCTCTGCCTCAATGCCACCGACTCCCCAGCCAAGCACGCCAATTCCATTGACCATCGGAGTGTGGGAATCAGTGCCAAGCAGGGTATCTGGATAGAGGAGAGTTTCTCCTGAGCCTGCACCATGCACGACTGAGGCCAGATATTCAATGTTCACCTGATGGACAATGCCCATGCCCGGGGGAACCACACGGAAGTTTTTGAAGTTCTTCTGGGCCCAGCGGAGAAAGGCGTACCGCTCATGATTCCGCTCGTACTCCCTCTCGATATTGAGTCCGTAGGCCTGTGCTGAACCAAAGGCATCAACCTGCACGGAATGGTCCACGACGAGATCCACTGGGATTGCAGGATCGATGAGCTCAGGATCTCCACCTGCCTCGACGACAGCATGCCTCATTGCAGCAAGATCCGCTACAGCAGGTACTCCTGTGAAATCCTGCAGCAGCACGCGGGATGGGAAGAACGGGAACTCCTCGTTTCCAGGGGTTGCCTCAGGACTCCACGAGCATATGCGCCTGATGATTTCTGGTGTGACAGCAGGATGGTCCTGATGACGGAGCAGATTCTCGATGAATATCTTCACGGTCATCGGAAGACGGGAAACATCATGCCCACCATCGGCAAGAGCCCGAAGGGAATGAATCTCGTGATTCTCACCTAATGGACGACGCACGTCGAATTCTGCTGCAGCCATGGTATGCGCTCCTCGTGCTCCTGGGGTTGAACAACATGCAGTACGGCCCCACCATATCAAATCGTGGTTCCGATCTGAGGGAACCTGATACGATGGCCGCACGATGTCAGGAAT
>DAIDIX010000021.1 GCA_027451645.1 Candidatus Dormiibacterota bacterium
AACCAGCCACGTACAGTGCACCTGTGAATCCAGCTGCACTTCCCCTGGGTGATGGCCATACGAGCACCACGCCAAGGGTCGGATATGTCGATTCATGTATCACGAGCTTCAATGGACAGGGAGCAAACGGCATTGGACCATGGATCAATACAGCAACGGGAACATGGAACTCCACCACAAAGATGCACAGTGCTGGATCCGTGCAGTGGCCAAATGCTTCCTATGCTGTCACAGTCCAGGGATCCACTCGGCTCATTGTGGGAAACGATCTCCCTGTGAACCATCCAACAGGAGTGTTTCCCATCCAGTCCAGCGACCCTGCATACCAGTACGACAGGAACCCGAACAAGATCACTCCACAGTCCATCCGCTGGACACTCCCCCTCGACCCTTCCCCTGCTGCTGCACCATCATGTCTTGGACTGGGACCCATTGGGATTCTCAGTGATGGTGTCGTCCTCTTCAATGCCCTTGATGCAAAAGGTCGGGATGGGGGAGCACGGGAAGTTTTCGACAATTGGGACGAGCACCCGAACAGTTCCGGCATGCTTCACCACCACACTCCTCCAGGTTTCATGGTCACTGCTGACACAGGATCGTCAACCCTCATTGGCTACGCGCTTGACGGGTATGGCATCTACCTGGAGCGGGATCCCTCAGGAAACCTTCTCACAAACGAGGATCTCGATGCCTGCCATGGGCGGACATCCCCAGTCATGTGGAATGGAACACTCCAGTCCGTGTACCACTATGATGTGACGCTCGAATATCCCTACACGCTCGGCTGCTACCACGGCACCCCGATCGCGCTCCATCTCGGCGGGCCTCCACCTGCCTAGGACCGGGCCATGTGGCGAGGTGCAGACAGCTCTTCCATGCCACAGCCGTGGTCCCTGCAGCTACGTTCCCCTCGCAACGCAGGGACTGCAGCAGTTCAGCGACGATTGAGCGATGGAACACCACTGGACTCCGCCACTAGCCGAGCTTGTCCGCATGCTTGTCCCGAAGCGTGATCTCGAGTCCACGGAAGAGCGGCACATCATTGCCATTGCAGGTCCTCCAGGAAGCGGGAAATCAACACTTGCCACAGATCTCCAGATGCTCCTTTCTGAAGTGCATGGACCTGTCGCACTCCTGCCAATGGATGGCTTTCACCTTCCCACTGCTGTCCTGCGGGAACTGGGAAAGGAACACATCAAGGGACATCCCTCAACGTTCGATGCTTCTGCATTCGTCACCTTCCTGGCTCAGGCACATCGTGGCAGCATTCCCCTTGCTGCCCCTTCCTTTGATCATGCAGTCGGTGAACCTGCAGCGAACGCACTTCCAATTCCCCTTCACACACGGATCATTCTCACAGAGGGAAACTACCTTCTCTCCCGGGATGCCCCATGGAGTGCAGTAGCAGGCTACTGCACAGCCTCCATCTTTCTCGATGTTTCGTGGCCAGTCTGCAGAATGCGGCTCATCCGAAGAAGGAAAGAAATTGGCCAGACATACAAGTCCATTCTTGAATGGGTAGATGGCAGTGACCATGCGAACTACAGGTACGTGATGGAGCACTCCGATGCCTCGCAGTCCATCGCTGTCCAGGAGATGGATGCTGACACAGAGTAATCTTCCATACCATCTCCCTTCTCAGGTTGTGAGCGTGTCACCAGAAAAACGGTCCTTCCTGCAGGGAAGATGCACTCACACCTGGTCAATGTACGGCATAACGCTGTCCCGAAGAACCTCGAATGGCTCTGCCTCACGGACATTTGGAAATGAGAGAACGCTCTGCTCCACTCCCGAGTCTGCAAGAGTTGTGAGGTATTCGAGGAGTGCTCCAGCAGAGGTGCTCCCCTCACGGCCATCCCGAGTGAGCAGCATCTCGACTGTGGAGTATCTGGGCACTGCAAGACGGGGTGAATGTGCCACCTGCACCCCATAGCCATACATCATGTCCGCCCCACCATCGGTTCCCACAGCATCCTCATCTTCTCCCTGGAACTGGGCTCCTGTCTCGAGTCCCGATGGGTCACGGATGAGAAGGTAGGAGGGAATCTCTGAACGTACAGCTTTCCCGACGAGTTCCATTCCTTCACTCCAGGTGGATGCGTCTGCTGTGCTCGTTCCCGAAGGCAGACTACCTGTCCCGTGATACGTGCGGATGAGTCCTCCAGCCCACACTGCATCAATCCCGAGCAGTGCCTGTCCCCAGGTCAGCTCATCAAGAGTATGAGCTGCACGAAGGAGATCCCTCGAGCTCCGGGTGCATCCTGCTGGCACATGGACACCAATGGCCACATTCCGAACAATGCCCGAGATGTACCCAACCATGGACCAGGCATCGAAGACCCGAGGATGTCGTGCAGTGTCAGCAGCATCGGTGTATACCTCATCCGCCATCCAGATGCTGTTCACTGCTGCTTCATCTGCTGCTTCCAGCAGCTCATGAAATACTGCTGCTCCGAAGATGTCGCTGTCATCCCAAAGCTCATTGGGTACGAAGACTCCAAGTTTCATCCTCATTACCTCCTCTTTCCATGCCTCTAGCTTCCGTTTATGGAATCGGGCGTAGATACACAAGGGGTCAAGACTTTGGGGATGCGTTCCCTGCCAGCGCTCGTCACGATATGAGGTGAGATGCAACGTTCCGGGGGAGGAATATCTGCTAAACGTTGTTAATTGCTCTCACCATTTGTACGGCAAGCGTACCATACATGACAATGCCCTGCAACGATTCTGAAAGATTGCTTCCTCCGTCAGGAAAGTCCCGAGTCACTGTGACCAAGAGGCGAACTTCGGAGAGCAAACGTTCTCGTTGCCTCACCTCCCGCAAACACTGCGAACCGGACCTGCTGGACACGTTCTCGTACGTGCGGAACTGCACTACTGCAGCATGCCTCTGCAATCTTCTTCCATTCTGCAGCTGGTATGCCATCCCCATATGCAAGGCTTATGTGGAATACATGCTCCTCCACAGTCCGGTGGGGGCCAAATGGAACAAACGACTCAGCCTTTGTTCGGGCCCGGAGTGACATGAACGCTGCAGCGAGGGAAGGTGTGGCTCGGCACCGGAGGTAGACCACCCGGAACGGATCGGGAAATGTCTCAATGCCAAGCGTTTCAACAGCAATTGGCTGCTGTCGTGCAGCCCAGTCCTCGACTGCTCGCTCGATCATCCCGGCACGGCCAGGATCCGCATAGGAGCCAAGCGTGACATGGGGAAACACGGGGTAGGTTGCCGTAAGTGGAAGGTAGTCACAAATCCTCCTCTGTGCTGCAGTAAACACCTCACGAACAGCACCATTCGGCACAACCATGACGAACTGCTTCCCATCAAGAGAAGCTGCAAGATCTGGGGCAGGGAGCGGTCTCTCAGCCATGAGTCCACTCCTCCTCCGTAACGCCCAATAGGCATCCAGTACGAAGGTCTCCCCTCACTCTTCCTGGCATGCCAGCACATGGAGAAGTCCCAACCATGTACCAAGCGTAGGCGCACCTTCCGGACAGGACACGTACAATTCCTCACGAAAGGACAGTGCATGCTTCCCCACCCGGGCAGTTGCGCACATGGCGGTGTGCGAGTGCACCCCTGACAAGACATGCCTCAAGATCCCGCACATCCCAGCCTAAACATGCTGCGACATCATGGAGAACGTGTGGCGTGCCAGCAGCAAGTCCGAGATGGTCCGCCATCCAGAGTGCCCGCTCATCATAGGGAATGTCTGCACACGGCAGCACACCACGGAGCTCCATCAGGAAGATCCGCACTGTTACTGCGCCCCAGCCCGGAAGCGCATCAAGAAGGTCAGCCCCCTCACCTGGTGTAGCAGCATTCCGGAGTACCTCAACGAATCTCCCGTGATACTGCCCATGCAGCACGGATCCAATTGCCTGCAGCCGTGTTGCTGTACGGAAATCGTAGCGGACATAGTGTGCTGCATCGAGTAGTGCAACGATGCGGTCCCAGTCTACTGCAGGAGCTGATGCAACAGTGATGTGCTCAGCGCTGAGGAGCCGATATGCTGCGCATGCAGTTTCCGCATCGATACGGGTTCCGAACAGTGTTGCTGCTGTCATCCACTGGAGAATTCCCTCATCCCCAGCATCTGTGCATATGCCAAGCTCCACTGAATACCGCCCACCCCAATGCTCCAGCCGGTGTACACGAGCACATCCGCGAGATTCCGACACGAGGGACTTCTTCTGATCGGAATCCTTTGTCGTGAGCAGGACCATGGGGAATCTCCTTCTTCATCCCCTGGGCTTTCCACCTGTATCATGCGCGGATTCGACAGGTTTCGCGAGCCTCGTGTCAGCGGATGTCGCCATCCGGCTCATCCATCCACGACCGGATGAGGTGGGAAGCAACAGACACCGGTGGAGGAAGCTCCATCGTTCCCCGCTCAACCTCCGTGCGGAGCGTCCTCCTCTCAATCCACTCCAGGACACGATGCTCCTCGTTGAGCACAATCTCCTTTGCACGATGGGGATGGACGTAGACGCGGAAGCCGAGCATGAGTGACCGGGGAAATGGCCAGGGCTGCGAGATCACGTATTCGATTCTGTCAACTTCGAGCCCACTCTCTTCGCGAATCTCCCTACGCACTGCAGTCTCTGCAGATTCCCCCGGCTCGACAAATCCTGCAAGGGGAGACCAGCGTGCTGCAGGTGCACCCTGGCGCTGGCCAAGAACACACCGATCACCATCTGTCACAAGCATGATGACTGCAGGATCCGTCCGTGGAAAATGCTCAGCCCTGCACACAGGACAGCTTCGCAATGACCCCCCAAGGCTCCGTGCTGTCTCCGCTCCACATGATGTGCAGTACAGGCTCGACTGATGCCAGTGCTCATAGGCAACTGCAGCACAGGCAATGGCTGCCTCCTCGGGAGTGAGGGAGGCGGGAAGCAATCTGAGGGAAACATAGTCTCTCTCAGATGCAGATCCATCATCTGGCATGCTCCAGAAATAGTGGCCCGATGCATCACGACCAAGAAGTGTCGCCTGGTCTGCGACACCGTCGCGCCATCCTTCACGAAAGGCGAGCTTTCCTTCTGGTGTGACTGGCACTGAGCCGTCCTTACGGACCGGAATCACACGCGATCCCTGTGCTGCCCACGCTTCAGCAAGCTGCTCCTCATTTCCCCGCAATCTCTCGCAGCGGTCAAGGACCTCACGGAAGAAGGGCAGCTCATGAAGCATCCACTCCTCAAATGATGTCCCCTGTCTGAAACGGCTGCTCATGGCACCATTCTGTCACGAGCTGGAGGATGCGCGGGTGGGCACATCCTAAAGTGCATCAGCAACTGCATGAAGTGCAACCTGCACCTCCCGGGAAAGATCCGTGAGCCCGTCATTCTCCGTCTCACGAACCATGGCTGTGGGATCCTGGATGTCAATTTCCACTCCATCAGCGACTTCACGGACGACAACATTGCACGGGAGGAGTACGCCAAGCATCGGCTCAATCGCAATGCCCCTCGATGCAAAGTGCGGGTTGCATGCCCCGAGAATGCGATATGGCGCCTGCTCCACTCCAAGCTTCGCCCGCAGTGTGGCAGCAACATCGATATCGCTCAGCACACCAAACCCCTGGGATGCAAGAGCGGACTTCACCATCTCTATGACATCGGAGAATGGCTCATTCCGGTGGATCACGGTTGCATACATCGCCTCTCTTCAAACATGTGTTCGAAGGGTATGTACCCCGGGAAAGGAAGCGGGAAACGGCATCGTCATGCGAATGCTTGGTGCTACCCTCAAGAAGGAACAGGCAACATGGAGGATATGCTCATGGAGCAGCGCACGCTTGGTCAGGGTCTTGTCGTATCTGCACTCGGGCTCGGATGCATGGGAATGAGCCAGTCCTATGGTGCAGGCGATGATGCGGAATCGATTGCCACCATCCACCGTGCCCTGGAGCTTGGCATCACGTTTCTTGACACAGCAGACATGTATGGTCCATTCACCAATGAACGTCTCGTGGGCAAAGCGATCGAGGGCCATCGTGATGAAGTCGTTCTTGCAACGAAGTTCGGCAATGAACGTCGGGAAGACGGAAGCTGGGTGGGCATCAATGGCCGTCCAGAATATGTCCGCCGTGCATGCGATGCGTCACTCACACGGCTTGGTGTCGAGTACATCGATCTCTACTACCAGCACCGCGTTGACCCCTCTGTTCCCATTGAAGAGACATGGGTTGCAATGAGCGAGCTTGTCACTGCTGGCAAGGTCCGGTATCTGGGAATCTCAGAGGCATCTGTGACGTCACTGCGGAAGGCGCATGCAGTCCATCCCGTTGCAGCAGCCCAGTACGAATACTCGCTCTTTACACGGGATATCGAGGAGGAGCACCTCCCTGCCTTCAGGGAACTTGGCATTGGCTGCGTACCGTACAGTCCTCTCGGACGGGGATTCCTCACCGGCACGATCTCCTCACCAGAGCAGTTCGAGGAGACGGACTTCCGGAAGCACAATCCCCGCTTTGCTGGTGCGAACTTCGAACACAACCAGCGGATTGCAGAGAAGATTGCTGCATTTGCTGCAGAACGTCATGTCACTCCAGCACAGATCGCTCTTGCATGGGTTCTTGCACAGGGAAAGGACATTGTTCCCATTCCCGGAACAAAGCGGAGAGCTTATCTCGAGCAGAATGCTGCTGCATGCGACATCGAGCTTGATGCGAAGGATCTTGCAGTACTCGACGACATTGCACCACGTGGTGCAGTGCTCGGAGACCGCTACCCTGCAGAGCACATGTCCCGCGTTAACGTCTAGGAACTGGACGCTCTCCTTCCCCGTTCCCATTCAGAACGGGGAAGGAGTCTGCAGCTACAGGCTTCTGCCCGCAGACTCAACAACTGAGGCTGCGTACTGGGCTTCCTCTGCAATGGTGGGGTCGGAATCCCCAGTGTACCGGGCACGGAGATTCATGGACCGGAGACCCGAGAAGGCTACCCGGCGGACAGCTGCATTCGCATCATCCATGAATCTGAGGAGACTTTTCTCGTCAACCATCCGCTCAAGTGCTGCGATGCGAATGTCAGGATCCGGATCTGTGACAAAGCGGCACCTGAGCTCATCCGTTGCTGCATTCTCAACAATGATCTTCCGGACATCCGGATTCGTCGTGGGAAGGAAGCGCTCACGGGCTTCGTCCGAGCTGACCCGCTCTGCAGCAATGCGCACAATTTCCGGTGACCGGTCCTTTGCAAACTCGACAAGATACTCATCGCTCTCGACAACCTCGGCAAGAAGCTTCCTGATGCTGTACGCATCATCCTCAAAGAACTCCATCCTGTACTGATCGGACGTCATGCCCTGCAGCGCTGCTTTCCGCACCTCAAAATGCGGATCCTTGGCAAATTCGCTCCGGAGAGCATCCGACGAGAGACGGGAAATTGCCTCTATCCTGATGTCAGGATAGAGATGCTTCGCAAAAGCCATGAGAACTTCATCGGACGTTGCAGTGCTCACTGCCTTCGCAATGACAGCATGAGCTGCATCATGCATGAAGGAAAGCCGAAGCTCGTCATCAACAAGCCGGGAGACGACTTCCAGCCGAACCTGGTCATACCGGGATTTTGCATACGCCATCCGGCCACTGTCCGTTGTCATTGCAGCAACTGCTGCACACTGCACATCAGCACTTGCATCCTGGACAAAGGCAGCACGTGCCTCATCACTCTGAAGATGTGATGCAACAAGTGCCCGTATGCCTGAAATGCAATCCCCGGAAAATGCACGACGTGTAGCATCATCACGTGCATGCTCGACTGCAGTGGATCGCACATCACTGTCCGGATCAGAAGCGAAGGATGACCGTACCTCCTCGCTTTCAATCGAGGCAGCAACAACCTTCCGCACCTCAGCAGATGGATCGTTCCTGAAGCACAGGCGTCCCTCATCGCTCTTCATTCCTGCGACTGCAGCAAGCCGGAGCACCGGATTGCTGTCTCCTGCATACTCCTTTCTCACCTCATCTGCGTTGACTCCCGCCACTGCTGCGTGAACAACTGCGGGGAAGCGAGATCGGAAGAAGGCGGAACGGAGTCCATCACCTGCTGCACCCCGTACTGCAGCGAGCTGCACTTCCTCAGCAGCATCATCGAAGAACATCATGCGGGTGACATCGCTTGCAGCAGTTCGTGCTGCAAGTTCGCGGACAGCTGCATCAGGGTGGGAGACATAGTACGCACGTGCAGCATCTCCAGTCCTTGGATCCCGGAGCACGTCATAGGGATTGAGAGTGGCAAGAATGTTCCGCTGCCTATCCGTCAGGCGGTGTTCCAGCGACCCTCGGAGAAACCAGTATCGAGCACCCCGCATTTTCTCTCCCCCACTCCATGCCGCTGTGTGCCGGCCCCTCAGTCTTCGACTATTGTGCCACAAAGGAACGCACCAATTGCACCACTCCTCCTCCTCAAGGAACCTGTGCCAACGGACTTCTGCAGACATTTCCCCTGGCGACTTATGCCGACATAATCACGAACTGCAACATGTCCTCGGCATTTGTCCGTCCATCGTCCAGAAGCCGATGGTACAACTGACACTACAATGCCTACCTCACCACGACCCCTCTCGCACCTTGCAAGCATCTGTGTCTTTGCTGGCTCCTCAGACGGAAACCATCCGGATTTCCAGAAGGCAGCCGAGAACCTTGGGACTGCAATTGCGAGAAGCGGCTGCAGTCTTGTCTATGGTGGCAGTGACTGCGGACTGATGGGACGGGCTGCAGAGGCCGCTCTCCGTGCTGGCGGCAAGGTCATCGGAATCACGCCGTACTATTTCAAGCGCAATGAGCAGGGTTCGCTTGTCGACATTGCTCATCGGGCAGGTATTGAGGCACGAACTGTCCACCATGCATCACCACCTGCACAGGGTACTGCAGTGCTCCTTCCCAGTGCCCAGGCTGAAGAGCACTACGTACACACCATGCATGACCGTACCCAGCTCTTCAAGGTATTCGCTGATGCATTCATTGCACTTCCAGGAGGACTCGGAACTGCACTCGAGATAGCGGAAGAGCTCGTTTTCCGCCAGGTGGGTGTCCATGCGAAGCCAACAGGCATTCTCAATGTGCAGGGAGTGTTCCGTCACTTTCACCACTTTGCTGACGATCTTGTTGCAGCAGGCTTTCTCAAGCCTGAGCATCGGAAGCTTCTCCTCACCGAGACTGATCCCAAGCGTCTCATCACCCGGCTCAACCGGGAGATTGCCCAGTGCGAGGGAGCTTCTGTTGGCTGGTAGCTGATACAGCTCTGGCAGTGCACTCCGGTATACTGTCACCCATCTACCAGGAGCCCGCTATCCAGTCCACATGAGGAGGAACTGCACATGTCTCCCCTGTTCCACCGCACCCCCAGCTCTTCTATCCCGCAGCATGGTCCATTCCACTGCACACAGTACGGCTGTACTGCCACAGATGCTGCACAGTGCACATATGTTGACAGGGAAGGCAACGCGTGTGCCAGTGCATGGTGCCCAGCCCACCAGGTTCTCGCACATGGATCCGCATTCTGCAGACGTCATGCGAACACTGTTCTTGCGCTGAGCCCTGAACATCCAGTGCCAAGCTGGCAGCTTCCTGCTGTCGATGACCGCATGCCCTCCCTCATCCACTGGATTGCACAGTCAATCTCACCAGATGTTCGGCGCAGCCTCTCTGGACACCATCTCTTCCATGATCACATCGAGTCAACACCAGTGCTCCATGTCAGGGAGGGAGATGGCCATTTCCACTGGGAGAAGAGCTGGACAGCTCACCACAGTCATGGCACGTCAACAGCAGTCGTACTCAGTGTCCGGGATGACAGGCCAACCACCCTTGTCTGCAGAGTGCAGGATGAGGTTGTCTACCGCTCAGTTCCCCCATGGATCAGTGTGGAGGAAGGGGGCAGCAGTGTGGGGTCCGATATTGCTCCAGATCTCCGCGCAGCATTCCACACCACCATTGTCGGAGCAGTTGGTGCAGCATCCTCACACTGAGCGGGCAGCGTGAGCGTCCCGCACACTGTCAGTGCATGTGGTACGGCACGATTGCCACAACCATGAACAGGTAGAGCATCAGGCTTGCAGCAAGGACAGCCAGATGGAACACCTCATGGTAGCCAAATACCTGTGGCCACAGGCGTGGCCGCTTCGTCGCGTACGCCACTGCACCAAGTGAGTACAGGATACCTCCAGCAAGCACCAGTACGAGCGGCATGCCGACAACAAGAAGATTCGGCAGAATGACGACTGCTCCCCAGCCCATGAGGATGTAGAGGAGGGCAGCTACCCACCGGGGTGCACGTATGGAGAACTGTGTCGTTGCTATCCCTGCAGCTGCACAGGTCCATGCGCCAATGATGACTCCAAGGCGGAATCCCCCATGGAGGAGAACGACTGCAACGGGCGTGTACGTCGCAGCAATGAAGAGAAAGATGTTCGCGTGGTCGAACCTCTGGAGCATCTTCCGGATACGGGCTGGCCAGTCCCCAAGGTGGTACATCGCACTGACAGTGAGAAGAAGAACGAGAGCAATGCCGTAGACTGCAAGAGGTATCCGCTTCAGGGGATTCCCCACGTGGATGAGGAGAGCAATGACTGCAATCCCTGCCACAACTGCACCAACAGCATGCGACCAGCCACGGAGAAGCGGCTTCCGCTGAGGGGGATCCACATCCAGATCCCACCGCTCATGCTGTTTTCGACGATGCAGCGTTCTCATGTCGCTCCCGTTTGCCACAACCCTGTCATTCCCCTTCCCAGCGTACACCCCCTACCGAGGGATAACGGAAACACCCTGCAGGCTGTTACGCAATGTGACAGATGACACTTTCCCTGGCATCAGGAAAGGTCCGGGTATTTCGGCTCCCACATTGCTCCATGGACTGCTGCAGGAATGTCCGCAACCTCCCTGGTTGCAACACCATCACGTACTGCCTGCTCTGCCACAGCAATGCCCACGTCCTCGGATGTATGGCGCAGATTCGCCACAGCAGGAAGGAGGGATGCACCAGGCTTTGACATGTCCACCTGTGTTGCTATCGCATATGCAGCTGCAGAGAACATGCCATCAGTGATGAGCCGTGCCTGCACGACACTGACTCCAAGCCCGAGTCCAGGAAAGAGGAGTGCATTGTTTGCCTGGGCAATCGCGTAGGAAATGCCATTCCACTCAATGGGTGCAAAGGGAAGTCCTGTCGCAATGAGTGCACGTCCATCCGACCATGCAAGGAGATCCTCAGGTCTGGCCTCAAGTTTCTCTGTGGGATTCGACATGGGGAAAATGATGGGACGCTCGACATGGGAAGCCATCTCGCGGACGACTTCTTCCGTAAATGCTCCCGCATGGGTCGAGGTGCCGATGAGGACAGTCGGGTGGACACGCCTTATGACCTCGGCAAGACCATGTGGACTGGCATCCCAGCCTGCAGTATCGGAAGCGCTCCTCGCATACCCCTTCTGGAAGGAGCGGAGGTTCTCCATCGTGTCGAGGAGGAGTCCATCACGATCGATGCACCAGAATGCGCGGGATGCATCCTCTGGAGTTGCACCTGCGTGGACCATGGCATCGCGCAGCTGATCCGCAATGCCGATCCCAGCTGTCCCTGCTCCATAGATGACAATCCTCTGGTCCTGCAGCCTCTTCCCCGTGACTGCTAGTGCATTCATGAGTGCTGCAAGTGCCACTGCGCCAGTTCCCTGCATGTCGTCGTTGAACGTGCAGATACGGTCCCCATACCGCTCGATGATGGCCCGGGCATTTCCAGGACCAAAGTCTTCCCAGTGGAGAAGGGCATGGGGAAAGAGTTCTGTCACTGTGTGGACATACTCGTCAATGAATGCATCGTACGCCTCGCCACGGATGCGGGGGTGCCTGTTTCCCACATACCAGGGATCTTCGATGAGGGTCTCATTGTCCGTTCCAACATCGATCATGACGGGGATGACCCGGCCAGGATGGATGCCGCCTGCAGCCGTGTACACGGAGAGCTTAGCGCAGGAGATCGCCATGCCTCCAACACCCCAGTCCCCGATGCCCAGCAGAGCCTCAGCATCCGTCGCAACGACAATGTCGACATGTCCATTGTCGTTGTCCCATGACTCGAAGGCAGGACGGATGTCCTGTGGCCTGTCGATGGAGAGGTAGATTCCCCGTGGTCTGCGGTACTCATGGCTGTATGCCTTGATCACTTCACCGACAGTCGGAGCATAGATGATGGGCAGAAGCTCAGTGAGGTGGTTTGTGAGCACCCTGTAGTAGAGAATCTCGTTGCGGTCATGCAGCTGCTCAAGATCGACATTCTTCGCAAGATCCGTGGGGTGGCGCTGCAGCTGCGCATACGCACGCTCAGCCTGCTGCTCAAGCGTAAGCACACCTGGTGGAAGCTTCCCCACCAGACCGAACCGCTCACGCTCTTCATGGGTGAATGCAACACCACGATTGCAGAGCGAACTCGTGAGGAGCGCTCGACCGTACAGCTTCACAGTACTCACAGGAACCTCCGGGGACACTGGCATGGGAGTTGCGTTCGTCCCTCACTTCTTGGCACGAGTATAGCTGAAGCCATGCACCTCCCTCCCTGAGGAGTAGCTAGGAACGGTGAGTGTTTCCCCTGCCCGGATCGTCCGGGGCATCCTCAAGACGGAGTGCAAGCTTCGGACAGAGGGAAACTGCACGCTTTGCATGGGGCAGGAGACCTGGACCGATGGGAGCATCGCTCACCATCGGGTATCCCCAGGAATCAAGCTCGACACGCTCAGGAACGAGCTCGCTGCACACACCGCTCCCATCACAGAGAATGGGATTCACCCGCAAGATCTTTCGCATCACCTACTCCTGATACTGCAGCACGGCAAGATATGCATCCTGACTGCTCTGCCCACATGCTCCACGCCGGAGATGACGATGAACTTCCTGCTGGAACACCTTCATGCCACTCCTGAGGACACGCATGGCTCCATCCGGATGATGACAGGCTCCACGGCCAGACTGGAGCTGCGTTTCCCAGAGTTCAAGACGATGGAGATCCGCCTCAGTCGCACTTCCCCTGGCAATGTGCTCCACCTTCTGTGACACTGCAGCAAGTCCATGAATGCACGGTCCACACTGCTGCGCACTCTGTCCAGCAAGATACTCTGCGAGATAGTCAACCTCAACAAGACCACATGCAGACTCCGGAACATACACAAGCGTTCCGCAGCCAATGCCTGCAACAGTAGGTCCTGCCACTTCGCGAACCTCAAGGGAACCGTCACCATATGCATGCCATGCTCCCTCGAATCCTCCAATGAGAACAGCCTGACACTCTTCAACGAGTCCGCCTGCCTCAGCTGCCAGCTCTTGAATGGTGAGCCCTACTGGCACCTCGTAGACCCCAGGGTCTGCAACTGCACCAAGGAGCGTGACAAGACGCAGCCCTGCGGTTCCACGGCTTCCCAGTCCCTTGTACCAGGAAGCACCATTGCGGGCAATGAGCGCTGCCATTGCGAGTGTTTCTGCATTGTTGACGAGGGTTGGAAGGCCCCATACCCCCTTTTGAAAGGGGTACGGGGGGTTCAGGATTGGAATGGCTTCATATCCA
>DAIDIX010000022.1 GCA_027451645.1 Candidatus Dormiibacterota bacterium
GAAGATCCCGGGAACCGATTGCTGCCATTGCAAGCCTGTCCCCAGGTGAAGCGGAAGGTTCCCGTCTGTGACCAGGAGAGTTGAGGGGTATGATCCATCCTTCCTGAATATCCAGCTGCTCCATCACCTGCTGCAGGATTGCACGATGACCCAGATGAAATGGATCGAAAGTTCCACCAAGAATGACTACTGCTCTGCTACTTGTCGTGTCGGACTGCATCTCGATGATCCGGATAGAAGATGAATTCCTGCCTGCCGATGCGTACTGTTTCACCCTCAGCACACCCGGCATCAATGAGTGCCTGCTCAACACCACGGTACCTGAGCCACCGCTGGAGCCGTCCAAGTGCCTCCTCATTGTTCATGTCCGTCATGGCAACACGCCGTTCCACCTCGGCTCCTGTCACACGGAATGCACCATCATCAGGTATGATCTCGAACTCACTCGAAAGCGCAGTGTGGGGAAGCTCATAGATGCGCTCCTCAATGCCTTCAGCCACTTCAGTCAGGCGGGCTGGAAGCTCCCTGATAATGAGATCAACAAGCTCTTCACAGCCTTCACCCGTCCCAGCAGCAATGGCTAGTGTCCGTGTTCCAGGTACTGCAGCCACAAGCTCACGGACGGTATCTCCATCCATGAGATCTGTTTTGTTGACTACGACGATGTGGGGCTTCTCCATCAGTCCATGACCGTACTCACGAAGCTCGTTCTCGACAGTGGACAGTGCGAGGAGCGCCTCATCCCGGCCTGCACTTCCATCGATGAGATGGAGAAGCATCCGTGTCCGTTCCACATGGCGAAGGAACTCGATTCCCAGACCAATTCCGGAATGGGCACCTTCAATGATTCCTGGTACATCCGCAAGAACTACCCTCTCATCATGTGGTCCATACAGCACTCCCAGATTGGGCCGGAGTGTCGTGAAGGGGTATGAGGCGATAACAGGATGTGCACGGGTCAGTGCAGCAAGCAGGGTCGACTTTCCTGCATTTGGAAGGCCAATGAGTCCAACATCAGCAATGAGTTTCAGCTCAAGCTCTATCCGTCGATCCTCACCAGGTTCACCAAGCTCGCTGTACGTGGGTGCCTGGTGTCTGGAGTTGACGAACTTCGCATTTCCCCTTCCACCTCGCCCCCCGTGCGCGACAATGAAGCTCACATTCTCATGATCGAGATCTGCAATAAGGAGTCCGGAGGTCGCATCGCGAATGACTGTCCCTGGCGGAACACGGAGTTCGAGATCCCGTGCATTCGCACCGTGACAGTTGTTCCTGCTCCCAGCACCTCCATGTTTCGCACGGAAGATGCGGTGATCCTTGAAGTGGTCCAGTGTGGAGAGCTGTGCATCGACCCGGACAACAATATTGCCACCGCGTCCCCCGTCACCGCCATCGGGGAATCCCACAGGGACATACTTCTCCCGATGAAAGCTAGTTACCCCTCGTCCGCCTGTCCCTGCAGTAACTGCAATGGTGACATCATCGAACGAAAATCGGTCATTCCGCGGAAGCAACGGACTCCTCGATGAGTTCGAGAATTGGAATTTCTTCGACATTGGCACGTGTCCGCTCAGCCCTGGTCTTGTCAAAGACCACAACCCCAGTGGAGAGTGCGTAGAGCGTGTGATCCCGTCCGACTCCTACATTCTCTCCAGGAAGAATCTTTGTTCCACGCTGCCTCACAATGATCGATCCTGCAAGCACGAGATTCCCATCCTGTCGCTTGATGCCAAGACGACGGCCGCGGCTATCACGACCATTCCGGGAACTTCCACCGCCTTTCTTGTGTGCCATCTCTTACTCTCCCTTCCCTTCCGACTCATCGAGGGCAACTGTCTTGCGTGGTGCACGGGTCCGTGCAGGAGCCTTTGCCTCGGGCTCCGAGGATGCTGCAGCTTCTTTCTGTACCTTGTGCGCATGTTCTGCACGTGACTTGTGGATCTTTGCAATCTCAACTTCAGTAAGATCGCTCCGGAAACCGAGTGTGCGACGTTCCCTCTTCTTTGCCTTGTAGGTGAACACACGGATCTTCTTGCCACGGCGGTGTGCAATGACTGTGGCCTCCACAGTTCCTTCCTGCACGAGAGTTGCAGACCCTTTGGATTCTTCAACGAGAAAGAGGACCTCTCCAAGAGTGACAGACTGTCCAACCAACGCCTCAAGGCGATTGACGAGAAGCCTGTCTCCTTCGTGAACGCGATACTGGTGACCGCCTTCTGCAATGATGGCGTATGTCATGTTCGCCAACTCCTCTCTTCCCTTTCCACTCATGTCGTTACGATAGTTGAGCATACCATAATTGCATGCTAATTCCGCTCGATCCAGCCTAGCTTGGTGTCGGTGATGGACTGGTCCCGCCCTCAGTCAGCGCACCACTGGGAAGAGGTGCTTCGGATGGTGTTGACGAGGTTCCGGAGCTGCTTCCCGCTGAGGGTGAGGCACTCGGACTCGGTGCTGGCGTAACTGTCATCTCAGCAGCATTGACGATGGGAATGATTGCATCAGCTCCGTCAGTGAGCTGTCCCGTGACAAAGGTCTTCCCTGGTTTCGCATCAGGAAGAATGCTTGCCTCGAACTCAATGGTGAGTGTTGAGGAACCAGTCACATTCGACACGCCCGGCATCGACCAGTTGCCAAAGAATACCTCCTCGGAACCGGACGGTGGTTCATAGGCTGTCGTTCGGTGCACTCCTGCACTTTCTGCAATGTGAAGTGTCTTCACGTACTGCACCCCAGGTGGAAGATTGAGCAGGAGCTCCACCTGCTGGGCATCCCCGTGCCCGGTATTGATGATGGTGACTGCATAAGCCACTGTGCTGCCTGCCTGTGCAGTGCCTGGAGTTGCTGCAAGGCCCACTTCATAGTTGGGCTGCCCGACAATCTGCACCTTCCGGGTGGAGGTGACTGTTGCAGAGCCACCAGTCGCATATGCCGTAACGGGATATGTTCCTGGCGAACCTTCCACAGCAATGACAAACTCCACAGTCAGCGTGTCAGAAGTGGTCCCTGCTGGCCCAAGTGACCACGTTCCCCATACGGGATTCGATGAATTGATCTGGGGATCTATCGGGCTCACCCGCGATACCTGCACATCACTGCTTGCAGCAGTAGAACGATATCGTGACTCAGCAGGCAGGGCTACACTCAGCCCCACACCGTCCACCTGGCTCGTACTTGTATTGTGGATTGTTGCCTTGAACGTGAAGGAATTTCCAGCCTGCAATGCACCACTTGTCACAGGCACAATGCTCACCTGCAGCGGAGAGCCCGTACTGCCGCACGCACTTGCAGTCGTGATAAGGACGGCACCCAGAATAAGGAAACTGCTCCATGTGAGAAGGAATCGCATCCGCAGCCCACGAAGATCGTTCTGCACGGTCCCCTCTACTCCTCCCGGTGCCTAAACGCGAAATGTTCCACTCGTCTGGAGCGATGCGAACGGCCGCCTCGCATTCCCACGTGGAGGAAGAGCAATGTCTGTTGAGGCAGGAAGCGCATTGGGGTATCCAATCCTCATAAGCAGCTGGAGGGTAAGTTCCACATCAAGGCCCACAACTGTATCCACACGGCCAAGTACTGCCTCGACAAGATCTCTGCCTCCTTCCTGCACTGCATAGGCTCCAGCCTTGTCCAGTGGCTCTCCAGAAGCGACATACGTGTCAATGTCTTCATCACTGACTTCACGCATCTTCACTGCAGAACGGCTCACACCCAGTTCGATTGTCTCGCCATGGGCCGTTGCCACACAGACTCCAGTGAGCACAGTATGCCTGTTGCCAACAAGGAGCTTGAGCATTTCTCGTGCACGGTCCGGAGTGTGCGGCTTTCCAAGAGGTCCTTCAGGACCAACAACGATCGTGTCAGCTGCAATGATGAATGCATTGGCACCTGTGTGCTCTGCAACGGAGAGTGCCTTCTGGCGTGCAATAAGCTGCACTCCAAGATCACAGCTCAGTCCAGGCGGCATGGGAAGCTCAGTTCCAGGTTCCTGGACACTGAACCGTATTCCACATCGGGCGAGAAGTGCCTGTCGTCGGGGACTTGTAGAGGCAAGGATGATAGGCGACGTGCCAGTAGGTAGCGGGGACTCCCCACCACGAGCTGTTTCTGATGTGGAATTGGTCATACGCACTGGCACCTCCTGCATGAAAATCGTACCATCCAGCCCCCCCAGTCTGTGAAGGGGGGTAATGGCCGTATTTCCTCACTGCCTTGCAGTGAGCGTGCACTAGCTCCGTACGCCAATCACTACCATTGCACAGGCACCGAGTACAGCTGCAACGCTTGCAATTCGCACAAGCACTGTAATTCTCCGGAACCTCCATACTGTTCCTCCGAGTGCAGCAAGCACGATACACCCTGCACCCAATGCAATCGCGGTAGGAAAGGCAGGAAGCAGCGAAAGTGCAACAATGAGTTCCCCCACAAGCAGTGCAACAGTAAGTGGCGCAGTCAGGTGTTCCCTGCTGTTGAAGATGCTCAGCAGGCCTGGGGCAGCAAGTAGGCACACGATTCCTGCAAGCAGATGGAGCGAAAAGGCATGACTGCCACCCGTACTGACTGCGGCAGCAAATGTCAGGGATCTCGCATTTATTGCAAGGACAAGTAGTGCAAGTCCAGTTGCGCAGGCAGCAAGTATCTGCGTTGGTGCCCACCTGTTGCGAACGCTGACGACGAGTGCAATGCAGAATGCGACAAGAAAAATTCCCACATCCGTGTATGATCCCCGTGCGACAATGACGCTCGAAGTGAGAAGGTTGCCAGGAAGGGGAAGCTGTGCAGCTCCCACACTGCAGGCGAGGAGTGCAATCACTGTACCAGCCCCGATGAGCGGATGCCCAGGTGGAAGATGCTGTGCACGCATATGCCTGAGATGTGCGATTCGTGCCAGAATTGCGGGCACGTAGAGAACCAGTCCTCCGGGATACACGAGAAGTGCTCCTGCTGTGGCAAAGAGAACAAGCGGATCCATCAGTGCCCCACCCCCGGGAGCAGTGTCATTCCGAAAACTGCACTGCCAATCGCAGCTGGAGCAACTCCGAGAACAAGCTGCAATGAGAGTACGCCAAGGGAACTCCATGACCTGAGTGTCATCTTCTCACCCGGTAGCCGGTATGCAAATCGCACCTGTCTCATACTTGCTGCAGCTGCACACAGCATGGCAAGGCATACACACCATGGATACCAGGAACCTGCATTCCATGCAGCAAGGAGAATCATCCAGCGTCCCCAGAACACCCCTGTGAATGGAACTCCTCCAAGAAGAACCCAGGCAGCCGCTCGGCTCACTCGTCCCGAACCGCTGCCTTCCCTGTCTCCCACAAATGGAAGAGTACCGATATGGACAAGAACGAGAAGCAGTGCTCCAGTCCATCCGTACGGAGATCCGCTGCCAACTCCCACAACCATAAGTGCCACATCCATGAGCAGCAGCCTCGCATGACGCTCTCGTGGGGACGTCATGCGGAGGGAAAGCAGTCCCTCCCACACTGCACTGATACACCCGATCCCTATGGTTGATCCGAGAATGATGTTCTCGACAGGTGCTGGCTCGATGCGTATTGCACGTTCCAAAACGATGAGCATGCCTGGAACCATGACGCACATCCAGAGCAGCAGCTGCCTTCCCTGCAGCCGGTGAAGAATGCTCACTGCCCAGCCCTGAACGGGAATGCACCCTGCAAGTATTGCAATCACTGCAATGTACAGCCATGCAACAAAGGCAAACTTCGTTGACACTGCAGTCACCTGAACAGGAAGGAACACTGCAACAGCAAGAAGCATGCCAGCTGCAATGCCCAGCAGGCGTGCAGCCCTGAGCGTTTCCCAGCCTGGTGTCCTGTAGAACCACCAACCCGCAATGAGAGCAGTTCCAGCTCCAATCATGATTGCAACAGCCAGAGGATCCGTCACATCCAGTGCATACAGGAAAGCGCCCGTGCTCCAGGCGAGGACTGCATACTCCCGCAGATCCGATTCCCCAGTGAGCGGCATGAGAATTCCCGCTGCAAAGGATGCAGCAAGGAGGGTACCTGCACCAGCTCGCACCATTGGTCCTGGAGTGGTTCCCATGAGAAGCATCCCCCACCACAGCAGAATCACCCATGCCAAATGGAGGACAAGACCCATGCTCCAGCTCCACTTCCGCCTTCCCAGCACGGCATACAGCACACCATCGAGCATGCCCACAATGAGCCAGATACCCAGAACAAGGCGGATGTCATGCATGCTGCTCATCCTCATCAACATGATGCAGATAGCGGCCATTGAGTATTCCTGCAAGTAGGGCAATGCCAGCCGATATGACAAGAAGGACTGCATACTCGGGAATGCCGCCCTGACCGGTCCTTTCAAGCCAGCCGACTGCAGTCCCAAGAAGGAGAACTCCAGCTCCAGCACATACATCTTCGACTGTTCTGGCGAGTACAAGACGGAAAATGCCGCACAGCCAGAGAATGCATGGGGCAAAGAGTACACCCTCAATGTTTGCAACAGATCCGACAGGTATGTTGAAGCTCACCCAGGATGCTGATGGAACTGCAATCGCAGCGGCAATGATCCGCTGGCTCCTCGGACCGAAGAGCTTCTCCTGAACACTCCTGAATTCACGAAGTGGATCCTGTGCAGATGACTGCCAGCGGTTCCTGACAAGCCATTCAGCAGTACGCTCGAGAATTCCACCTGCAGCAACGGCTCCGATGAGCACAAGTGCACCATCAAGTCCTGCTGCAGAGGCTGCCGTACCGACAAGTCCAGCACCAGCAGCAAGGAGTGACCACGATACTGCCCGTCTGCCATCTACTGCACTCACAATGAAGGCAGCAATGAAGGCAATGGAGCTATAGAGTGTCTGATCCATTGTCAGTGCACCAGCACGATGATGACTGCTGCCACAAGAAGGATCATTGCAAGTCGAGGCTGATCGCGGAGCAGAAGATCTCCTGCATTGAGATAGCGGATTCCCTGTCGCCAGAAATGCCATGCACGTGCACCATAGCTTCGCACCTTCTGGACAGCAGCCACCCGGAAGAATGCATGCTCCTGGGTTTCAGGAATCTCCAGGTCCGGAAGCACTACAGTTCCCGACAGTGTCCCCAATGACCAGCCGAAGAGTGCGAGGACAATGACTCCGCAGCCGAGAGCAGCACTGCCGACGATCCCTCCAGGCAGCTGGAGAGTGGTTGACGATGCAACGACGAGATTTGCAGAAGCGAGAAGATTCAGCACACCACCCACCGGAACAACGGGAAGCACACCTACACCTCCAATCACAGCAGTACCGAGTATGGAGGTGACATGTTCGCCAATTCGGGGAGGAGATGATGACCTGTCCCGACTCCGGCCAGTAGTGTACCCCGAAGCAATGACTGCACCGAGCGCAATCACGGAGAGCCATGCTGCAAGCGCAAGAATGCTGGCAGCTGTCCATGTTGGTCCTCTGGCTATGAGAAGGGCAAGAAGAGACCACCATGCGAGGGATGCTGCCCCGGGAGGCACTCCAGCAGCACCAAGCACGATAGCCCGGTTCAGCCATGAGGACCACCCTGACCTGCTCACTGCAAGCACTCCCGTATCCGGAACTGCTGTACACAAGACCATGAGAGAAACTGCAGAACAGAGGATCATGACAAGTATTGTTGCCTCGTCAGAGAAATACAGGGATATCACTGACGGTCCTGCTGCTGCTCCATACAGGGCAAGCAGAGCATGTCGTGGAGAATCCCGCCAGTGGTAACCGAGCAGGCCCAGGATGATCGTCGCACAGCAGGCTATCGTTGCAGCTGCAATGGGACCGCTCTGCAGCTGCTGAAGTCCAATTACCTCGGCAGTATGTGCGAGGAGTGCTGCCCCGGCCACCACAGTCCAGATTCCACGCTGAAGTGTTCCGGAACGCCATGTAACTACTGCTCCCAGACCCAGCTCAAGCAAACCTGCGAGAGGCAGGCCAAAGCCCACCCAGTATCCACCCGCATTGCTGCCAATGAGAAGGTAGTCACTCGTGCCAAAGCTTGAAAGAAGCGTGATGTCTGCAAGCGCGAGAATGGCTACAGGAAGGGCCGATGCTGCCCATGCGAGCCGAAATTTTGGACGTTCCTCGAGCATGTAGGTTCCATTGACAATCATGATGGCAGCGAGCATGCAGATGAAGTTCCCTGTGCACCATGCGAGAATGCCACCGATTCCTCCTGCAAGAAGGGGCAGAACTGCACGCAGGGTTGTCCAGTTCCCGAGTGCAATTGCACCAAATGCAAGGCAGATCAGGGAGCAGCCCACTGCTGCAACCTGGCTCATGTCCCACACCACGTGCACCTTTGGCAGGAGGAGCCAAAGGCTTGTCACTTCTGGCCCTCCCTGGATCACAGCACGAACTGCAAGGGCTGCAAGCGGCAGCATGACTGCTGCAGTCAGAATGGTCACACCCTTGACTGCACGTGAAGATCGACGGCAGGCAAAGACTCCGCCCATCGATGCTGCAGTCACCAGAAGGAGTGAAGCTCCGCTTGTAATGATTCCAGGCATCCTACACCGTGCCTGCAGCAGATTCCTTCTTCGATCCGGCTTCCTCTACTGGAGTTTCGCAGTAGGGACAGACTTTCCAGTCGACATCCACGGGTTTCGCACACGAGCGGCATGCCCGGGCGAGACGTGTGCGGCAAACCGGACAGAGCAGAAAATCCTCGTGTACAGGAGTACTGCAGGTCGGACACTGCGGTCCACCTGCCTCACGGAGCATTGTCTGCTCCAGAGCCTGTGTCTCCTGCTCGACTCTCGTGCTCGACGGTCGGATTATCCAGTAGATGATGGCTCCAAGAAAAGGAGGCAGGAGTCCCAGAACAAGGGCAATGGCGTAGAACCAGTACTGGGAACTGCGTCGCATTGCATCACGGACAACAGCCCATGCGACTGCGAGCCACAGCACGACACCATACGCAATGAGCCACTGCGTTGCCACAACAAGTGCATGCGGAACCGTGAACGCGATCACTGATGCTCCTCCACTGGCTGTCGCACACCCCTAAGCACTGCAATCTCGTGCTCAACCTCAGCAAGGGTCTGCTCCGTTTTCGTAACGACGTCGCGCGGTGCCTTGGCAAGAAAGGCCGCATTGCTCAGCTGTGAGCGTAGCCGATCCCGATATGCTTCCTTCTCGGCGAGCCGAGCAGTGTTCACGTGGGCATGCTGTTCACTTGTACCCTCATGAGACATGCCATGGATTGTACAGGTCAATCCGCTCGCAACAACCTGTACATCTGAAGCTGCAGACGTCGCTTTCTCCCCAGAATGCACTTCGCAGCGGAGCAGATTGGACATGACCCTGCAGATGTCTTCCGCTACGGGTGAAGTTGCAGGTGTCCGATCCACATATACCATTGCTCCGCCCTTGAGGGAAAGTGAGGTCTGTTGCGCTGCAGCACGAACTGCTGTGACTGCCTCAAGGGCTGCAGAAATCTCCCGGATCAATGGTTCTGACGTAGCGGGTACTGGGAACTGCCCGGGCCAGGCAGTATCGAGCAACGTTGCAGGTGCACCGGGAAAGAGCTGGCCACATTCCTCTGTCACGAACGGCATGATGGGATGGAGGAGTCGTAGAAGCGCCTGGAGCACTGATGTGGCTGTCCACGCAGCAGCTGCACCATCGGGTGAGAGTGGTGAGGTGCCATCCCAGTGCTGCGGAAGTCTTGGCTTCACCATTTCCACATACCAGTCACAGTAGACATGCCAGATGGTTTCATACAGGCTGTCTATCGATTCCAGAAAGTGAAACTCGTTGATTCCCCTCGTAACGGCTTCAATGGCTGCATTGCACTGCTCGAGCATCCACCAGTCCTCTGCTGCAAGGACAGCTGGCATTTCAAGAGAGGGAAGGCGCTCGCTCCCCTCTGGAGCGAGGCGGCCGAGAAGGAACCGTGTCACCTGCCACAGCTTGTTGCCAAATTTCTGATATGAGGCGATTTTGCTCTCATCGAACCTCACGTCCTGTCCGGAAGTCCCCACCGATGAGGCCCAGGCCCGGACTGCATCTGCACCGTACTTCTCAACCATATCGAGCGGATCGACAACATTTCCCTTGGATTTCGACATGCGGATGCCATCTGGTGCCTGAATGGTTCCCGTGATAATGACATCATGGAAGGGAAGCTTTCCTGTGCACTCCTCACCCATCATGATCATGCGGGCTACCCAGAGCGGTATGATCTCCCGTGCAGTCACAAGGACATCTGTCGGATAGAATCTCCCGAGGTCCTCTGTCGCCTCTGGCCAGCCATATATTGCAAACGGCCAGAGAGCACTGCTGAACCAGGTATCGAGCACATCGGGATCGTGAGTGAGAGCAGAATCACTGCAGGTCGGACATGAAACAGGTTCCTCGACCCATGCAAACACATGTCCATTGCTGCATGTCGAGACAGGTATGGCGTGGCCAAGCCAGAGCTGCCGACTGATACACCAGTCACGAAGATTCTCGAGCCAGCTGAGATATCCGTTCTCATATCGCTTCGGATGGAATGCAATGCCTCCATTTTTCACTGCAGCCGTAGCCGGTCCTGTGAATTCCTTCATGGCAACCCACCACTGCGAGCTGATGAGGGGCTCAATGACATGGCCACAGCGGTCACAGTGTCCGACAGAGTGCGTATACGGCTCCACTCCTACAAGCGCGCCTGCACTCCGGAGCATCTCCACAATGGTTGACCGTGCTTCCGTCGCATCCTTTCCATGCAGCTCAGGCAGTGCAGGGAAATCCACAGTTCCGTCCTCAGCAATGACGGAGTGGACCTCAAGACCATGACGTTCACCAATGGCGTAGTCTGTCGGGTCATGTGCAGGAGTCACCTTGAGCACACCAGTGCCAAACTCCTGCTCCACAGCAGAATCCTCGAAGATGGGCACTTCCTGCCCTGACAGGGGAACTGTCGCCTTCTTTCCGATGAATGAACGATACCGCTCGTCTCCGGGTGCAACTGCAATGCCTGCATCCCCCAGCATTGTCTCTGGACGGACTGTTGCAACAGTGAGCGCACCTCCTCCCTCCACGGGATACGCGATTTGGTAGAGAGCATCCTCATGCTCCTTCCACTCCACCTCCTCATCGCTGATTGCAGACCGGCATCGTGGACACCAGTTCACCAGTCGTGGGCCACGGTAGATCTTTCCCGCATCGAAGAGATGCTTGAACAGCATCCGGATTGACCGGACATACGGTTCATCAAGTGTGAACCGGGTTCTGCTCCAGTCACAGATGAAGCCCAGGCGCCTCATCTGTTCGAGAATGCGTCCCCCGTAATCCTTGTACCACTGTTCCACCCGTGCATTGAATGCATCGCGTCCAAGTTCCTCCTTCGAGGTTCCTTCCTGTGCGAGCTGCCGCTCGATGACATTCTGTGTAGCGATTGCTGCATGGTCAGTACCTGGAGTCCACTCCACATCGTATCCGTTCATGCGATGGAATCTGATGAGAATGTCCTGAACAGTGGATCCAGCAGCATGGCCGCAATGAAGCACTCCCGTGACATTGGGTGGTGGGAGTGCGATGGTGAATGTTGGCCGGGATGATGGCGCAGGTGGAGTACCGACAGCAAGGTCGTCCCACCTTGCACGCCATCGTTCTTCTACGTGATGGGGACGAAACGATGAATCCATACGTCCGAGTATACAGAGCAATGCCCTGCATCCTGTACTGCGACGAGATGCCCCCTACCGAGCGGCAGCAGATCTCCCGGACTGCGGATCTTTCCAGCTCGGATGGAGAGGATCTGCTCCATACACCAGGACGAGCGGGCCACGAGTTCCAAGTGTCCTTTCCGCCTGGCTCTCCGTCACCTGAAGGTACGAGGAGACTGGAGGCGACTGAGCATCCGGTCCACGCTGCCAGTTTTCAGCAGCACTGAAGTATGCGTTGTTGCTGCAGCCCACTGCAAACACCATGACAGCCACAACATGATCTGTCCCCACCTGACTCCTGAACGGAATGACAATAACCGGCGGTGATGACGCTGCACGTGGCAGTTCACGAACTTCCGGCAATGCAACAGGAGCTGCGATATCCGGGTACATTGTCTGGATTGCCTCAGTAGCGCTTGCTGTATCAACCTCTCCATTCACGAGCGGAAGTGGCTGATCTAGTTCCCCTGCAGCCCGCAGGGAGACTGGCAGAGAGATGGTGGGAGCTGGATATGAACACGATGAAGGAACAGACCGTATTGCCAGGACATACCCACCGGATATCACCACTGCAAGGAGAATTGCACCTGTAAGAACGATTGCCCTGGCATGGGCACGCAGAACCTGTCCGAGAACTTCCCCTACTCCCCTCTGCTCTGTATCCACCTGTCCTACGCCGTCTCAGAAACCGTCTGTGTCGGTTGCGGTTCGGGAACATCCTCTGTCAGCAGTAGCGGTTCAGCCTCCTCAAGGATGCATGGCTCGCTTACTATGCAGCGCTTGATTTCGGGCCGTGAGGGAAGTTCGAACATCGTGTTGAGGAGAGCATGTTCCACAATGGCCCTGAGTCCTCGTGCACCTGTCCCCCGGGACATTGCCTTTTCTGCAATGGCACGAAGTGCTGTCTCCTGAAAGATGAGTTCCACTCCTTCGAGGGAGAATATCTTCTGGTACTGCTTTACGAGCGAGTTCTTCGGCTCAGTCAGGATCGACATGATATCCGCCTCATCGAGTTCCTTGAGGGGAACCACAATAGGAAGTCGTCCAATGAATTCCGGAATGAGTCCGTAATGAAGCAGGTCCTGTGGCTGGGCCTTCTCGAATACGCCTGCATCACTGCCAGCACCGGAATTCGCCATCTCATCCTGCGCAAATCCGATCGCATGCCGTCCCAGTCGGCGCTGGATGATCGATTCAAGTCCCTCAAAAGCGCCACCACATATGAAGAGGATGTTCGAGGTATTGATCTGCAGGAAATCCTGATGGGGATGCTTCCGTCCACCCTGAGGCGGAACGTTAGCAACAGTGCCCTCGAGAATCTTGAGGAGAGCCTGCTGCACTCCTTCTCCACTCACGTCACGCGTGATGCTGGGATTGTCCGATTTCCGTGCAATCTTGTCGATTTCATCGATGTAGATGATGCCCTTCTCAGCACGTGCTATGTCAAAGTCAGCAGCCTGAATGAGACGAAGGAGGATGTTCTCGACATCCTCGCCGACATACCCTGCTTCTGTGAGACTGGTTGCATCAGCAATGCTGAATGGAACATCGAGAATCTTCGCAAGCGTCTGAGCGAGCAGTGTCTTGCCACATCCTGTAGGACCGATGAGAAGGACATTGGACTTCTGCAGTTCCACATCTGCTGCATCGCCGGAATGGCTCGCATTCTGGGCAATGCGCTTGTAGTGATTGTAGACAGCAACAGAGAGAACCTTCTTCGCGGCCTCCTGTCCAATCACGTACTGATTGAGA
>DAIDIX010000023.1 GCA_027451645.1 Candidatus Dormiibacterota bacterium
AGAGCAGCCATCATGGCTTGCGGATATCCTCGGGGGAACTGAGGAGACAACAACCGGAGTCATCCGTCTCCGTGCACTTGCGAGCGAGGGCCGCCTCCATTTCCCCATCATTGCAGTCAATGATGCGGATACGAAGCACATGTTCGACAACCGGTACGGAACTGGCCAGAGCACGCTCGATGGTGTCATCCGGGCAACGAACATCCTCCTTGCTGGTGCTCATGTCGTGGTGTGCGGCTATGGCTGGTGTGGTCGTGGCATTGCCCGGAGGGCCCAGGGCATGGGTGCACATGTGACTGTGACGGAAGTTGATCCTCTTCGTGCAATTGAGGCAGTCATGGACGGCTTCAATGTGGCTCCACTCGCAGAAATCATGCCAAGTGCGGATCTCGTCATCACTGCAACGGGCGATATCAATGTTGTGCGTGGTGAGCATATGGAGAAGGCAAAGTCCGGTGTCATCCTTGCAAACAGTGGCCACTTCAATGATGAGATAGATCTGAAGTGGCTTGGCGAGCATTCCGTCTCCCACCATGCTCCACGTCGTGATGTTGTGACATACGTCCTTGGGGAGGGGAGGCAGCTCCATGTCCTGGCTGAGGGCAGACTTGTGAATCTTGCAGCAGCAGACGGTCATCCAGCATCTGTCATGGACATGTCATTTGCGAACCAGGCACTATCGGTGGCGTACATTGCAGCACATCACCAGGACCTTCCCCGTGGTGTCGTTGCTGTACCTGAGAGCATAGACAAGGAAGTGGCACTGCGAAAGCTTTCCAGCATGGGCATAGCAATTGATGTGCTCACAGAGGAGCAGCGGCTGTACCTGAGCTCATGGGAAGGCGGCACAGCCTGAAATCTGGGAAGTACCCTGATCTAGCCTCGAACAAGGGCGAGCCCGAGAGCACTCCAGTCTTCTGGAGACTCTGCAATATAGTGCACTTCACCATATCCCAGCCTTTTCAGGAGTGAAGCAGCAATTGCGGAGCGGTAGCCGCTCTGGCAGTGCACTGCAATACGTGTTGTGTCTGGAATCCAC
Source organism: Candidatus Dormiibacterota bacterium (assembly GCA_027451645.1). Taxonomy (GTDB): domain Bacteria; phylum Chloroflexota; class Dormibacteria; order Aeolococcales; family Aeolococcaceae; genus JAJZLL01. The sequence continues at coordinate 1,040 of DAIDIX010000023.1, forward strand.
TCCCGCAGTGCAGGAAGTTCATGCGGGAGAAGGTGGAAGGCCCCAGGCAGATGGCCGCCTTGCCACTCGCTTTCCATGCGGACATCGAGGACAAGCTGTACTGAGCCATCCTGCATCGCAGCAGCACACTCTGCCATTGTCCATACCGGCAGGGATGTCTGGGGAGTGTCCTCCGTGGAAAGCAGGTCAGAAGGAATCCACCCCGTGACGCTGTCATATCCGATACGGAAGAGATCCTGATGTGCAGCATGGGCATCTGCAGCCCTCTCTGCAACAAGGATGAGCTCGGAGTCCTGCTCAAGAAGCCAGCCAGCCCATGCAGAAAATGATGTCCCGTAGCCGATATTCAATGCACCAGACGCATGGCATTCCATGAACTGCTTTGGTGGACGAAGGTCAATGGGGATGGCACTTGGGCGAGCAAGGGCAGAAGGGCGGAGTTCCTGAAGGGGCCTGCGGGGTGCATGGGAGTAGCTTCCTGTTCCATTGAGGTGACCCATGCGGGAAAAATACGATGGATACTCGCCCTGATGGGTGTGAAGTGCAAGAAATGCATCCCATGAGTGCGCATGCGCAAGGGGATTGGCCTGCTGCTGCTCGCCAATGGTCGTCATGGGGTGAGGTGATGCTGCAGATGCACAGAACGATCCGCCATGGTGTGTGGGAAAGACAGGGACATCACCAGGAAGCTCGAGGAGAGCCTGGAGGGAGCTTCTTGCTGCGAGGGATAGCCGTATTGTCTCATGTGGTCCGAGGAGATCCGGCCGGGCAATAGCTCCATTCATGAGGGCACCACCGGAAAAGATGCAGACAGGCTGCACATCCTTCGTGACAAAGCAGTAGCTCACATGTTCAGGAGTATGGCCTGGTGTAGCAATCATTTCAATTGACATGGAGCCAAGTGTCCATGGGAGCACTGCCCGTGCACCAGGGAAAGGAGGTTCCGCTGCTGGGGGCTTCGGCTGGTGGAAGGCAGTGATGGTACCTGAGGCAAGGAGTTCAGGACCACCAGAGAGGAAGTCATTGTGCACATGTGTATCGAGTGCAGCAAGAAGGGTCCAGCCGTACGTAGCAGCAAGTGGTGCAAGAATGTCTGGATCCCGGGGTGCATCGATCGTAACTGCCTCCCGTGTCGTGTTCGAGGCAGCTACATACCAGGCATTGCCGAGCGAAGGAACCATGACCTGGACCACATCGAGATCTCCAAAGGTATGGAGGGCAATTGGGACTGCAGTGTCCCCACTGGCAGCAGTAGTGGTCATAGGACAGTTCCAGCAGTACCCTCGTGGGTCATGACTGGATATCCCGCATCCTCCCAGGCGAGCATGCCACCACGGACATTCACAGCCGTATGGCCGAGCTTCTGGAGGAATTCTGCTGCAGCCTGGCTCCTGCTGCCACTTCTGCAAATCGCAAGATACCGTGTGCCAACAGTGAGTGTTGTGTGGAGAGTGCGAAGCTGCTGCAGGGGAAGGTGAAGTGCATCAGGCGCATGGCCCGCATTCCACTCATGCTGCTCACGGACATCGATGAGGATTGATCCCTGCTCCAGCTCGTGCGCAATTTCAGTGATGTCGATTGCGGGTATGGATGAACCGAGATGATGCATGATGTACCTTCGCTGCTTCAGTGATGTATCTGTTCTGAGCGTAGCAGATGAAGGTTTTCGAAAGCGGCCACAGTGAGCGAAGATTGCCTGTGAAGGGAGACAATAGGAGGAAGTGGCGTAGCTAAAGGAGATCATGTGGCTCATACGACAGTCATTCCTGCACGGAGCAGTGGCCGTACACCATCTGCCCGGGTTCTGGATTCTGGTGTAACGCTCATTACGGCCCCGATGGACAGTCCAAATGTTGGCGTGTTCCTTATCGTTCGAGCTGGAGCACGAGATGAGTCGCGGGAAACGAGTGGGCTTGCCCATTTCCTGGAGCACATGTTCTTCAAGGGAACGATGAACAGACCCACATCGCTGCAGATAACCCGCGAGATTGACAGGCTCGGCGCCACAACGAATGCGTATACGGATGTCGAGGAAGTAGCCTACTACACGACAGGACCTGCAGCTGCAGTATCCGACCTTGCTGCAATCATCACGGACATGCTCTGCCATCCGCTCTTCGATGCCCATGAAATGGAAAAGGAACGGAATGTTGTTCTCCAGGAGCTGGCAGCACGGCTCGCAGATCCTGATGGATGGCTCTGGGACAGGCTTGGCAGTGTCACTTTTGGCGACAACCAGCCGATGTCATGGAGTGCTGCAGGATTCCCGGAAGTGATTGGCACGGTCTCCCGGGATCAGCTGGTTGCATACCATGGCGCTTTCTATGCCCCAGAAGCAATGGCACTTGTCATAGCTGGTGGTGGGGAGATCAGTGACGAGGAGGCAGCTCTGCTCCTCAAGGATATTCCGAACGCATCCCAGGCGAGCCGTACGCCATCACGGTGGGGAAGGGGTGAGCGGTTCATTAGTGACATCCGGCCAGTTGCACATGCGGATGAGGAGCAGAACAGCCTTCTCCTTGCATTTCCTGGATTTCCTGCTCTTGATGAGGACAGGACAGCACTCTCCGTGTTTGCCCATATCTATGGTGGCGGCATGTCCTCCCGGCTTTTCCAGAAGGTTCGTGAGGACCGTGGACTCTGTTACAGCATTTTTGCCCATCATGAGGGATTCGATGATGCTGGAACATTTGTCATATCGACAGGGACACGTCCCCATGATGCAAAGGAGACCATTGCACTCGCCCTTGACGAGTTCCACTCCCTTGTTTCCACGGCTGTGCCAGAAGATGAGCTCGAGGCTGCAAAATCCGCCATGACAGGTCGGCTGCTCCGTGCAACAGAGACTGCCATGAGCAGGGCCAGGTATTTCGGATCCCGGTGGAGGGCAGGACTTCCTCTCGACACTCCTGAGGATCGTGCTGCTGCAATCAGCAGGGTCTCAGCCGAGGAGATCCAGCATGTTGCTGCACGGCTCGAGACGGGTCTTGGACTTGCACGGTTCGCATTTGTGGGTCCACGGGACATAAGCGGGGATATCTGCACAGTCCTCGATCGCGAGGTATAGCACTCTCCTCGCATAGTTGCGCATGGAGGTGCTCTTACGGAATGCTGGGACTTTCCTCAGGTATCTCCGGGAGCGTTGGTGCTGGATGCTTCTTGAGGAAGGTTGTTGCACGTGTCTCAAGCGACCCAAGCTGCGGCAGGTAGCTTGCTGCAGCAATGATGACTGTAATGCAACATCCGACTGCGAGTGCAGCTTCCACCCTGAAGAAGAGTCCGAAATGCGGTGTGAGAAGCACCATCACAAGGAAGGCAATCGTGCCCCCAAACCATGAGAGGGCAGCATAGCCATAATGCCCAAGCGAGAGGAGGGACTGGGTGAGGGTGAGTCCCACCATGATGAAGGCGCTTGCTAGTGCAAGGAGTCCCATGTCCGTGTGGGACAGCACTCCATATGCGTGGCCAAAGAAGAGGGTGACTACCCATGGACCGAGAACGAAGAAGCCAATCGTGCCGATGATGCCGATGACGATGACAACAAGAAAGAGGCGCATGAACGCCCTGCGATATCCAGGAAAGTCGCCCCTGCCAAGCAGAGATGAAAGCTGGGGAAGGAGGGCAGCCTGGATGGCCTGGAAGAGGAAGAGGGGAATTCGTGCAACGACAAGTCCATTGAGAAACACGCCAGCAGCACTGTGCTGCGTGGGCGAGGAGAGGAGACGGATTGCGACTGCACCGGCATATGTGAGGAACTGATTGCAGAAGGAGGCAAGGAGAAGGAATCCCAAGGCGTTCGTGATCTCATTCCACGGTGAGGGGGGGCCTGACTCAGCAAGATTCTTTGCCCCAATTGGGGAAAGAATCGTAGCGATGAGAGCTGCTGCAGCGAGAATGATGCCGAGTACTCCTGTTGTCGCTACGCCGAGAATGATGACGATGGCAACTGGTGCAATCCGGAAGAATCCCTCAAGGCTGACAAGCATGGAGTACCGGTTGAAGAGGCCATTGCCAGCAAGAACTCCCCTCATGGTGTATTCCGCTAGATATGCGAGAAGTGCAAGACCAAGTGCAATCACGAGACTGATGTGGCCTCCAAAGAGGTCATTTGCAATGGGATATGCGAAGATCGCGATAGCAATGATGAGGAGGGCGAACAGGGCAAGCCCAATGAGAGCAGCCCGTATGATGAGTGGCCTGACACCGATGTGCATGGCTCGGCGTGCAGCAGTCGCTCTTCCTATTTCCTGTTCGAGAGGGTAGAAGAAGCCTGGAGCAAGTATCCACAGCATTGCCCAGAATGTGGCAAGCGGGGAGTACTCTTCAGGCGTGAGATGATGCGATGCGATGGAGAGAAAGCCGTATGCAGCAAGACCGGATATGAGAAATCCGAGTCCTGCAATGATGGTTCCGCTGGGGAACGGATTGATGGAACGTGATTTTGTGAGAATTTTGGACATGGTGACTATGGAGTGCAGCTGAGATGTACAGGAACGGATGATGCGTGTGATGCTGGTGCAGTGATGACGAGCGTAATGGAGCCAGAAAGAGAAGACTTCGTCGTTACAGTCCAGGAGTGGATGACCCTGAACGACCTGTCCTGTGGAGCGATGTGGAGATGGAGATCAGGAGACGAGGTGCTTTCCTGCGGGGTCGTATTGAGTGTGTCAACCCAGTGATATGTGAGGGTTCCCGTTCCTGTTGTGGATCCAGTTCCGGTGGCAGTAAAGGTGGCACTGCAGTGACCGGAAGAGGGCTGGACATTAACGTGCACAGCTGAAGCAAGAGCAAGTTTTCCGGAGTTGAGCATGGGGCGAAGCACGAAAAGCCACAGTGTTCCAAAGAGTGCGATGAGCACGATGACAATGAGAAAGCCCATGAGAGCAGTTCTCACAGGATGCCTTGCTGCAGTCGTTGCGGAAGCTGGTGGCGAAGGGGGAGGTTCTGGGGTTTTAGTGCTGTCGTTCATTGTCATGGGGATGTGTGGGGATTTCTGATACTGCTCCGGTTCCAGATACTCCCTGATGTCTTCGAGTATCGTACCGCGTACGTCCGCTGCTGTCGCGGATTGATTCTGTGCGAGAAGGCTATTCATGTTCGCAGTGAGCGTGCGGATGAGTGCAGCAGGTAGTGCACTGTGGATAGCGACCTCTTCGAGGACCTTGCAGACACTCTCACAGTCACCCCGCATCGAGTATGGTGGCAACGGCTCGGGAATGTGCACACTCTCCGGGAGCTGGAGAGAAAGGCTCCTGAGAGTGGAGTACATCGGTGTGTCGAAGATGGAAGCTGATCCATCACCTGCAATTCCCACTGTGGAAGGTGAAAGTGCTCCATGAATGATGCTGTGGCTGTGGAGTTCCGTGAGTCCTTCGAGAAGGTCTGAGGCGAACTGGCGGAAGCCATGTATGTCGAGAGGGTGCCGTGCACTTCTTCCAATGGGGATAGTTCGGGCGGGTGCGAAAACGAGAAAGTACTGTCCATCAAGCGAGACGACATCATAGAGGCGTGGGAGAGCTGCATGGGCAAGTTCCGCGTATGATCTGCCATGCTCCGCAAGTGCAGGAAGGAATCCCGTGGCCTCCGCATACACAGCAGGGATTGCTTCGAGAACCACACGCGTGCTCGTTGCTGTGTGGACTCCGGACCATACAGCTCCAAAACTTCCGGAGTGGAGCTGTGTTCCGCGTGCATAGGTGCCTGGTGATGTCACCGTTGGAAGGCTATCGGAAGCGTCATGCATCTGTCACTGACTCAGGGATAGATGCCGCGCACTGCAGTCGCATCTGCGACACGCTTCACTGCGACAAGATATGCACCAAGCCTCCATGAGCAGTGGTGCTCCTCTGCCTGGATAACCATCTGGCTGAAGGCACGTTCCATGATCTTCTCAAGCCGCTTGTTGATCTCGCCTTCCTCCCAGAAGAGGGACTGGAGATCCTGCACCCACTCGAAGTATGAAACAGTCACACCACCTGCGTTTGCAAGGATGTCTGGCACAACTGTAGTGCCCTTTGCCTCAAGGATTGCATCCGCTTCTGGTGTGGTCGGTCCGTTTGCACCCTCGATGATGAGTCGGGCACGGATCCTGTCAGCATTTGCACCAGTGATTTGGTTCTCAAGGGCTGCAGGAACGAGGATGTCCACATCTGATTCAAGGAGCTCCTCGTTCGTCATCGATACTGCTTTGGGATATCCCGTGATTGTACGGTGCGCACGCTGGAATTCCATGACCTCGTTCATGTCAATGCCATCAGGATTGAAGATGGCACCGTACACGTCGGAGAGTCCGCAGATTGTGAAGCCTGCTTCATGCATGAGCTGTGCGGATACGCTTCCCACATTGCCAAAGCCCTGTACTGCAACCTTTGTCGACTTCGGATCCATGCCGAGCTTCTTGCACGCAGCGAGTGCAACTATTGTCACACCACGGCCTGTTGCAGTAGGCCGACCCTCACTGCCTCCGATATCGAGAGGCTTTCCTGTGACAACTGCGGGAATGGAGTACCCCTTCTCCATGGAGACGGTATCCATGATCCATGCCATTACTTCGCCATTCGTATTCACGTCAGGTGCAGGAATGTCCGATTCTGGCCCAATGAGAATGGAAATTTCGCTTGCGAACCGTCGAGTGAGCCGTTCGAGTTCATGGTTGCTGAGCTTCGAAGGATCCACGATGACTCCACCTTTCGCACCGCCGAATGGGATGTTCACAAGTGCACATTTCCATGTCATCCACATGGACAGCGCCTTCACCTCATCAAGGCTGACATTGGGATGGAAGCGGATTCCACCCTTTGCAGGGCCACGTGTGACATTGTGCTGGACACGATAGCCTTCGAATACCCTGAGACTCCCATCATCCATCTTCACAGGGAATCGGACGGTGAATTCCCTCTTGACTTCTCGAAGTACTGCAGCCAGTCCTGGCTCGAGATTGAGCAGATGTGCTGCATTGTCGAACTGGAGCTGAGCATTGTGCCACGGATTGTCAGGCACCTCATGGACTGTTGGGACTGGAATGGGAGACGTCTTTGCCATGGGTTGATCTCTCTACATATTGGGTGGTGTTGGAGTGAGGGTCACTCTGATGTGATCATACACGGCCATCAGTGGCCTCTGGCAGGCATGAATGGTACACGTTCGCGTAGTATGCAGATGATGGTAGCGAGCATTCCGTTGGTGACTGTTGGCCCGATTGAGGCTGTCGTGTTTTTTGCTGAGCTCATGGTGGGAACTGCACTCTTTGCAATTGTCCTCGACCTGCTTGGCAGTGCGAAGCGGGGGTATGTGGGCACAACATTTGCCATTGCGGCTGCAATCGGGGGCCTTGGTCTCCTCCTTGCCTCCACCTTCTCGACACTCCTTCCTGTCGTACCCAGTGCACCTGCAGGAAAGGCGTTTTCGGCAGCCATTGCCACAACAGTGCACTGGTATGTCTGGGGATTTGGGGCAGTAGTGGTGGGGGCCATCGCAACGATAGAGCTCCAGGACAGGGCACGCCGTGTCTTTGGCGTGGTCGTGGCTGCAGTACTCATCGGCTTTCTCACCCATCTTGTGGGAACTGTATCGTCTGCGTTTCAGGTTGGATGGCATGGATGGTTCACCATGGGGAGCGGGACAGTGATACTGGGAGCTGTGCTTGGGGGCATGCTCATGGGCCATTGGTACCTTGTCGCTCCTGGAATGTCATTCCGTCCCCTGCGCCAGACTGTTGCAGTCATCTTCGTAGCCATTGCAGCAGCTGTGGCAACCATGATTGCAGCTTTTGAGACATCGACTCCAAGAATGGCACATGCTGTCCTTTCCTATGACGGAGGCTGGCTGTTCTGGCTCCTCACAGTGGGAAGTCTTGTGGGATTCACGACAGTAGTGAACTCGCTTACGTGGTACTTCACGAGGATGCGTGCAAATCAGCCTGCAACAGCCATGCTGTACGGCCTCATTGTTGCCGTATGCATCGGAGTCATTTCAGCACATGTGCTGATGTTCCAGACGGGAGTCCCAGTCTAGTCGCCATCAGTGTCGAGCACACGGATGTCAGGAAGATTCCTGTAGATGCCGTCGTAGTCGAGACCGTATCCGATGACAAACCGGTCGGGAATGTCGAAGCCAACATAGTCGACTGTTACAGACTTCTCCCGTCGTGACTCCTTGTTGAGAAGAGAGGCAAGGCGAACGGACCGTGGTGCATGGCGGCGGATATGCTCATGGAGAAATGCAATAGTTGTTCCCGTGTCGACAATGTCCTCGATCATGAGCACATCCCTGTCCCTGAGTGGCATGCTCACATCCTTTACAAGCTCTACTGAGCCTGTCGACTGTGTTCCTTCATAGGACCTGACTGCAATGAATTCAAGTTCGACTGGCACAGTGAGCGACCGCGCAAGATCCGCGAGAAAGAGAATCGATCCCTTGAGCACGGAAAGGAGGATGAGAGGGGATTCGAGCGATGCGTACGCTGCATCGATCTCCCCTGCAAGTTCAGCAATGCGGGAGGAGATTTCAGTGCGGTCAATGAGCACTGTTCCGATGGGGGTGGTTTCAGGTGAGGCTGGAGTATTCATTGACATCTACATTACCGTGTGCGACACATGAGAGAGGTTTGCCTCCATGGTGAGCGTGGTACGTGAGAGATGATTCGCAGCATAAAGGGGTGAGACAGTCGTGGCATCCAATATCAGGGACTACTACGAGATACTTGGTGTCGACCATTCTGCAACGCAGGACGATATCAAGCGTGCTTTTCGTGCAAAAGCTCGTGTTCTCCACCCGGATACCCATCCAGATGATCCTGGGAGTGACGCAAAGTTCCGGCAGGTAAACGAAGCGTATGAGGTGCTTGGTGATCCGGAGAAGAGAAAGAAGTACGATACGCTCGTGGCTTCATGGAACATGCCAGGTGGCGACTCCTCTCCTCATGGCTCTCCACAGGGCTTTGGCGGATTTCGGCCCATGTCCCCAACAGAACTCGATGATCTCTTCGGAAGAGATCGGCAATTTTCCGACTTCTTCTATTCCATGTTTGGTGGAATGGGGAGCTCCCCGTCCCATCGGACATCACCGAGGAAGGGACTTGATATTGAGGGCCACATTGATATCGCTATTGAGGAAGCGTGTCGTGGAACCACACGGAGAGTTTCCCTTGACGATGGCATGAGGGAACGGACTATTGAAGTGAGTGTTCCTGCAGGAATCCGCGATGGAGGGAAGATCCGCCTGGCTGGTCAGGGGAGTCCTGGCCGGAGTGGTGGTCCATCAGGGAATCTCGTGCTCACAGTAGGAGTCCGCCCAAGTGCAGCATTTGGCATTGAGGGAAACCAGATCACCACTGTTGCCTCTGTTCCCCTTCGCCATATGCTTCTTGGGGGGGAAGTGCTCGTTCCCACTCCCCAGGGGAAGATGGTGACCCTTCGCATACCGGAAGGGACGCAGAATGGTGCACGTCTCAGGCTCCGTGGGATGGGATGGCCGAAGACCCGTCGCCATGAAGCTGGTGACCTCATTGTCGAGACAAGAGCAGTACTGCCCTCCCATCTCAGTGCAGAGGCGCGTGCAGTGCTTGGCCAGTACCTATGACGAAATCCCGAGTTCGTCCCGGATGTGGAGGGATTCCTGCGCGAATATCCGTCGCATGATGGCGACAGACGATGCGTATGTCGAGTCCATGCCGTAGTAGGAGAGGCCTCTCGCACCAAGAGTACGTGCCTGGGTGAACGGAGTGTCTGATGCATAGTGGATGATGCCAAAATCCACTGGGAGTTTCGAGAAGTTCACAGGCTGGCCGATGGGATATCTGTCTGCCTCGATCATTTCATAGAGAGCACTGCAGTACGGACCTGCCTCCATCTCGACAGCAGTATACGATTCACGGTGATAAAAATCGAGATATCCCCGGTTCTGGAGAAAGGTGCCGTACACCGTCACTGCTCGCTGGTTGTCAAGACAGCTCCCGAAACGGAGGTATGGTGCAATGTCTGCATATTCAAACACGTTGTCGAGCCAGTACGTTGACTGTGAGTGCTCATCATGGACGACGTTGCTCAGCATGATGTCGCCAACATTCGCATTGAGCGTGGCTGCCTTGCCAAGGATGTATATTCCGCGGAGGTCGGGCGTTGTTTCCGCAATTTCGCGAAGGATGTTGTATGCAGCAAAGCCGAGCGGGTAGTCAATGTTCACGATGATCGCACGGCTGTCTTTCAGTACTGCGGGCTCAACATCGGACAGACGCATGTCAAACCACTGGTGATTGAGACGGTCGAGCGGGATGATCTGCGCACTGACATCAAGAGCTGTCCTGCTAGTCACGCTGATGACACCGCGCTCACGTTCGAGACGGTGGAGACTCGTCGTGTGTCGGTCACCTGTTGAGTCGAGTTCGCGGAAGTAGAGGCTTGCCATGTAGTACAGGAGATTCTCCCATGTGCCTTCCGCTGTCCCCTTCTCAAACTTCTCGAGTTCATCGATGAGGTAGTCTGGCCCGTTGGCACGGACATGTTCGACGATTTCTGTTGCGTTGAGCTGTGCAATGCCTGTGACAAGGTTTGCAATGCTGTGCGTGTTGCTGCTGACAAAATACAGGGGACGGTCCTGGAGGTTCTCCGAGCGCATGAGGCCAGTCACCTGCTGCCACCACCGCCTGGTGACACGTGCATACCCTACCTGGGTACCGCCGAGCATCTGGATGCGAAGGGAGACCTCATGGTGCTGGATATCACGTATGTGGTCATGAAATGAAGAGCCCCACACTTCCTGGAGCTGTTCCCAGTCGTCGTGGGAGCCTCCACAGAGCTCTGCATAGCTGTCTGGCCCCTGCAGTGGCTCCTCAAGTTCTGAACTGTGCTTGGCGAGCAGCACATGGAGCTTGTTCCACTCGATCTGGAATGCAACAAGCGATGGGAGAAGGTCATCGACATCTGATGCACTTGCTACGAGAACTGCAAGTGTTCCCCGCTCATCGTCATACCACCGTCTTCTGCGTCCAGGAGCGCTCCGTTCCTTCCACTTGGCAATGGAGGAGTATCCACTTTTGATGAAGACATCAAGGAGCTGCCCCATGATGACCCGTTTTGCACCGAGAATGGCCTTCGGGAGTCGCCGAATGGCATACAGGAAGGCTCCAAGATCCGGTTCAGGTGATGCAGCAAGCGAATGAAGGCTTGAGGCCATTGCCTTGTGGGAAGCTTCGAGTACTTTGAGCTTCATCTCGCCCCGACTCTGAAGCAGTGTCATGTATGTCCGTCTGTACAGCTCAACAGATTCTGCCTCAATGATGTGCTCAGAGGCAGATCTGCTCAGTCCACCGCTTTCAGGTCCCGAGAGAGTCATGCAGAAACCCCGTCACGTTGGAGCAGGTCGGCAAGCGATGGTGTAGGAGCAGCTGAAGGATATGAGGTGACGTTAGTGAATGCCTCAAATGCTGCATGTTCTGCGAGAGGACCGTCCAGCAGTGCAGCCATTGGCCAATCAGGCTGAATCTGGCTCCGATGGGCTAGGAGCGCAGCATGCTTCCTCGTGATGACGGGATGGATGTCAATAATGTCGGTAACCTCCTCATCGTCTGTCATGAGTGCGAGTGCAGCATCATCACGCCAGAACGGAATGTCAATTCCCTGTTCCGCTGCTGCCCTGGACATGCGCGTGATGGCTGACCGTGGCATTGCCGTGTAGAGGAGATGTCCCACACTCCATGCATGACCTGCATCTGGGTACATGAGCGGATGGCGGGCAGCCTCGACTGCGAGTACGGCAACTCTGTGGGACTGGATGTGGTCCGGGTGCCCATATGCTCCAAAGCTGTTGTTGCAGACCACGATGTGCGGTCGGACAGTGCGCAGGACAGCAACAAGCTTCCCCACTGCATCGTCAAGGCGCACTGACCAGAATGCTTCCTCCCGGAAGTTGTCTTCGTGACCAGCCATGTTGGAGTCACCATAGTTCAGCCAGTGGATTGAGCTCACTCCAAGTATGGAGCAGGCACTGATGAGTTCCTCTTGGCGGATGGCTGCAAGCTTCGGTCTCGTGGATTCCTCATCCATAGAGGGATCGAATATCGTTGCTTTCGAGCCGTCCGTGCAGCACACCACTGTTGTTGCGATTCCTGCATCATGACAGCGTGCCATGGTTCCACCCATGGTGATCGTCTCATCATCGGCATGGGCCTGGACTGTGAGGACCCGGAAGCTTGCTCCTGCAAGGAGACTTCCGTCAAGTGTGATGTGATCGCGGAGGGACGTATCAGCCATATTTTGGATCATTGTACCGTGCATGCTCGCGAGCGTG
>DAIDIX010000024.1 GCA_027451645.1 Candidatus Dormiibacterota bacterium
GTGCTTGTCATCATTCTTGCTGTTGTGCGCATTCGTGCAGAGGAGCGGCTGCTGGCTGCAACGTTTCCTGCGTACCGGAGCTTCATGAAGCGCACACGGTATCGCCTTATTCCATTTGTGTGGTGATGCGTCACATAGACTGTTCCGTGCAACAATGGAACAGATCCAACCATGAAATGCATTCGTATTTCTTCTGATTGGGAGTGGAAATGTTTGGCAAGCGGAGAGACGGAAGGGAAGGGCAGCAGGGAATTGCGCTCCAGGAAGGAAGTGCTCCCTGCTCATTTTCCCACTGTGCAGCGCGAACTGGGCTTTCCTGTGAGTATGTGGATCGCAGGGGGAGAGCCTGCACAACAGCATGGTGTCCAGCTCACCGGATAATCGTGGATGGACATGTGTACTGCCGCCGCCATGCAGGCGTTATTGCTGCCATTCCAAAGCATTCTGCGGGAAGTGGACATGCACAGCCCCTTCCGGATCTTGAGAATCGTGCTCCCTCACTTGCAAATTGGGTAGCCGATGATTGCGATGCTGACATCCGTTCTCTCCTCGTGCACGAAGCACAGGAACTGAATAGTGGAGAGGTAGTGGTGGATCCTCTCATCATTACGTACAGTGGCATGGACAGAAGCCGCGTGTGGGAGCGGGTGTGGAAGCTCGTTGAGCACACGGGAATGATCTATCGGATCAGCATTGCAGTTGAAGAGGAACTTGATGCAGAAGTCATCATCAAGGTGAACCAGAATTCCGTATATCGTGCAATTCCTCCGTGGATTGGACAGCGTCTGCTGCAGCGCCCCATACGTCCTGAAGTGGATGCACAGCGCAGAAAGGAGTTTCACGACAAGATCATTGGATATGTAACGAGGGGCATCGCACGGGAGCGGGATCTTCGGAACCGCTTCGAGCGGGCGTGAGTGCCTTTCACCAGAGCGGATGTTGCGAATGTGCAAAAGTCAAACGCCGGGGCTACCTGTCATGTATGCTGGAAGATGTTTACGGCTCCAGTGGAGCAAGTACCAGGCAGCCACCCGGAGATCATGGAGGCAATCGGGAAGAGATGAGTGACGAGCAACGAAAGCGGATACTCGTTGTTGACGACGATCCACGGTTGCTGCATGTTGTGACAGTGTATCTGAGCGGTATTGAGAACTACGATGTGGTTACTGCCTCAAGCGGCGAGGAAGCGCTCGAAGTGCTTGCAGGAACTACACCGGATCTCGTCATCCTGGATGTGATGATGCCAGGCATGGACGGCATACAAGTATGCGAGCACATCAGGCAGAATCCTGTCACCAAAGATCTTCCTGTACTCATGTTCACTGCACTCTCAAGTGATGAGGATGTGGCCCGTGCCCAGCGTGCAGGAGCAAGCAAGCACATCACCAAGCCCTTCACCCTTGGAGCGCTCGGATCAGTCATCCGTTCCTTCCTTCAGCCATCTTCTGCAGCAGGCTTACCGGCAGCTGGGCAACAGGATGATGCGTCTGGGTCCGGGATGTAGTGAAACCTGCTTCCGGCAGGGGCAGAGCGGATTCTGCAGCTTCATAGCTGCTTCTCGTCCCGGAACCTGCGTGGAGTGTTTCGGGATCACCTTCAGTCGTGAAATCTGGTGATCACAGCCTCATCAGTTGAGAGTGAGATATCCACCTGCAGTGAGCTGCAGGACAGGGCCAAGGAGTGCCCGGACTGCAGGCTCGACGAATACAATGGCACCACCAAGAAGTGAGGATCGAATTGTCTGGTCAAGCTGGGCATGGTCTACGGGAACTCCAGCATTTGCAAAGATGGACACACTCCCGATAGAAAGAGCTATCAAGACAAGATAGCCACATTCGAGGATACCGATGAGCAGTCCTGCAGCTGCCCCTGTCCAGTCATCGAAGGCGAACTCGGCAATACCTCGAATCTTGTCGCTGTACAGAAAGCCGAGCATTTCGAATGCAAACGCTATGATGAGGAACATTACGAGATAGCCAATGCCTGACTGGTACAGAGCAGCCGTGTGGAAGATGCTGCCGACTCCTGACCCGATATGGCTTGCAGCAAAGGCAGCTGCATAGAGACCGACAAGTACGAAAAGACGCCGTACAAGCCCATATCTCCAGCCAAGGAACGTATTGGCACCCACGAAAAAGATGATGCCAAAGTCGATGAGCAACTGGTTGATAGTGGTGTTTGCTGCAAGAGACGTCATGATGTCGTAGCATACCATCTACTGTCAAAATGTGAGTACAGACGCTGTGTGGGAATTTCCAACGTGGTACCATCACTACAAGGTGGATGCAGCATGTGTTCATCAGGCGAACAGGAGCAAGGATGCCTTCAGCGAACTCACGGCTTTCGAGTACGGATATTTCCGGCCGACGGACCTACGATCTCATTGATGAACCCTCAGGGGATGAGTATCGTGCGCTTCTGGACACTGCAGCTTCGAAGTGTACGATGGCAGTCGTACATCTTCCAGCAACCCCTACTGCTCATGCTCAGGAAGTGATCGAGCAGCTCGCAGAGTTTCGTCATGGCGACGTTAACGGCACAACAGCCAGGTATGATTTCAACCGGAAGTCACTGCCCATATTTCTTGGTGCAGCAGACAGGCTGTACGCCTGGAAGCATCCGGATCTTCCGGCAAACCTGTCACTCTTCAGGGAAGATGGTACCCCATGGCTCATTTCCGTATCGGAGCAGCGACTGGGATATCTGGAGCTGACCCCATTTGAGAAGCTGCTTCTTGCTCGAGCGATTCCAGCAATCGGTGCTAGCCTCGCGTACGAAGCTGCATACGATGCCATCATGGTGTATCTCGAACGGCGCTGGGAAGATGTTCACGAGTCGTTGGGAAATGAACTTGTCACATATGCTGACCAGTTACAGAGAGAGAATCCGGACGGAGTGGAGGATGCGGTTCGGGCCTGGCTCCAGTCCCGCAGCCCTGAGCGCGTCGAAGTTGCGCTGCAGCTTATTCGGGATCTCAACCTTCAGGAGTTCTGGGATGAAGTCAACGAACTCCTCGAATCGTACGCACTGAAGAAGACCGATATTACGCCTGCAGTGTTCAGATCCCATCCAGTACTCAGAGACCGGTGGAGAACGCGCTACGTTGTAATGCTCCAGAACACTCTCGATGCGCTTGAGTCGCATCACGAGGGTGAGACAGAACCGTATCTCGTGGATACGCCAGCAGATGGACAGTCTGACGACAGGCAGGACAACTAGAATCAGTTCTGGGGAGGAGTGTGCACGTGAGTGACAAGGACGGATCTCCGCAGCATCAGCTGCCTCAGTTTCTTGTGCCTGAGGAAGACAATTCCTCTCTCCATGGGCATGATGACAGTCTGGATAGCGATCATGATTTTGAGCTCGTCTGCAAGCGCTGTGGATTTCTTCTGACTACCAGGCAGGGAGCACGACAGTGGTGGGTGGAAACCAGCCGAGGCAATCTCTGCTCACGGTGCTTTCTTGTGCTGTGGGGGAGTGAAGGCGGAGCAGATGATTTCGAGATCGGGTACATCCATGGCTTGGATCCAATCGATCCGGAACCCGTTCTCCATCTGTGGGATCTCGTTGCCAGAATGATGGAGGCGTGGAAGAGCGGGGTTGATGTATCGCGGAAGATGGATGCCCTCTGCAAAGAGGGTGAGCATGTCCTGAAGGATACTGTAGTTGGACAGGTTCCAGCCCTGCAGCTCATGGAACAGATCCAGAGCCGGAGAGCACAGCGTTACAAGATGGTGAAGCTCCGTCCGAACGACTCCACGCGGTAACAGTGCACACGATGTTTTCTTCTGGGTCTGCGGGAGGAGACTGCTGTGAGCTGCAGAAGGGCAGTATGCAGCGCCTTGGCAGCACCAGGATTACAGCAGTAACGAGCCGCACTGCAGCAGGGCTCTAGTGGCTGAATTCGGCAAACACCTTGATGATGGCAGGACCAAGCAGTACCACAAAGAGCGTTGGGAAGATGCAGAATACCATGGGGAACAGCATCTTGAGAGGGGCTTTCTGTCCGGCTTCCTCAGCTCTCTGTCGTCTTCGACGCCGTATCTCTTCCGATTGGATGCGAAGTACATTTGCAATCCCGACTCCAAGCTGCTCGGATTGGACTACTGCCTGAATGAAGGTATTCAGCTCCTCCACATTCGAACGTGCTCCCATGTCACTGAGAGCTTCATGACGGGGCCGTCCAAGTCGAATCTCCGAAAGCACCCGTGCAAACTCGTTTGAGAGGGCGTTGTGGTACTTTTCAGTAACTCGAGTGAGCGCTGCATCAAATCCCAGTCCAGCTTCAACGCTGATGGTCAGGAGATCGAGTGCACTCGGGAGGGCAAGGATGAGCTCATGACGCCGTCTGTTCACTGAGATGTTCAGGATGAGAGTTGGAAGAAGATATCCAAGGATGGCGAAAAAGAGTGTTCCTACGAATACAAGCGTGAAACCGTACGTTGATGCAGTTAGCCAGATCGAAAGAAGAAGACCCACAACTGCAAGCACGACGAAGGAGATCAATTGCAGAACGAAGAAGCTCGCTGCAGTGAGGCCTGCCGGCCGTCCAGCGAGAATGAGCCTGTCTTCTAGCATTGACTGGCGAGCTGCTGGTGTTACACGGGCTGTCCAGTTTGCGAGCCTCTCCAGTGGGGGCCGGATCACCCGATCAAAGAATGACAGGGAAAGCTCAACCTCGGAGAGGTTTGTGACCACCCGACCGCTAGCATTGAACTGGGCAAGCCGGGCTTCAATGATGTCGGACTGCGTCCCCTGATGAAGATTCGCACCAAGGCCCAACACGAAGAGAAAGATCGCAACTCCGGCAACAAGTGCAGCAAGAAGTGCCATGGTTCCTACACCTCAATCTTTACAATTCGCTGGATGATTCCGAATCCAACGAGAATTGCGAAGATGGATATGCCACTGAGAATCCAACCGAATGTCGTGGTGACAAGAGGCAGGAACTACGTTGGCTCAATGAAGTAGAGCAGGACAGCGACTCCGATGGGAAGTCCTGTAATGATATATCCTGATGTCCTCGCCTGTGCTGTGAGAGTCCGGATCTCGCCTTCAATCCGAACTCGTTCCCTGATGGTGAAGGCAATCGTGTCAAGAATTTCTGCGAGATTGCCACCAACGACACGCTGGATCTGGACTGCAGTCACCATGAGATCGAAGTCTTCGGACTGGTTGCGTTCCACCATGTGCTGGAGGGCTTCGTCCACATTGATGCCAAGCGCGATTTCACGGGTTGCACGTGCGAACTCATCACCGATGGGAGGGGATGCAGACTGTGCAACAGTGCTCACTGCCTGCGTGAAGGAATATCCTGCACGGAGTGCGTTGCTCAGCAGCATCATGGTGTCACCGAGCTGCCTGTTGAATGCAGAGAGCCTGCGGGACTGCCGGACCCGGAGGAATATCTGGCTTGCGATGAGTGCGACGATGACGCCTACGGGCAACGGCAGAATGTTGCCAACACGAACACTGAAGATGAGACCAACTGCAGCACCGAGGATGAGGACGAGTGTCAACCACTCTGCAGGCTTTATGCGGAGATCCGCACGGGACAGCTGTTCCGTGAGCCGGGATGTTGCAGTTGTCCGGGAGAGCATTCTGTTGAGGCTGCGGTACAGCCCTGTCAGAGGCGAACGGTTGCGATCGTCATATTCATCGACAGGGCTTGAAGGCTGATGGGTCTGATCCCCACTGAACCTGTTGAGCCTGTTGAGAACATCATCTCCCTGTGTCGTGCGAGTGATAAGGAATGCAGTGACCGACATGATCGCAATGAATGCGAGAAGCGCACTCAGCACCGCGAGGGGCTGGAGGGTCACTGCTCCCAGGATCAGGCTGATAATTGCGTCATGCGACATTCTGGATTCTTCCCAGTCCTACTGGCCGTTGTTGAACATCTGCTCGATCTGTGTCGGAGTGACAGGAGGATCGTTCACCTGCGGCACTGATGAGGTGGTATTTGAATTCTCATAGTTCGGCTTCGTTGGAGTGCCATACTCAGTGACTGGCCGAAGCACGTACTTGATCTCAATGGGCAGGTAGGTGTTTGTGGCTGCAGTACCCGTGTGAGTGACAAGCCATGTGAGCTGTTCAGCCACGCCGCGCTGCACCTGTACAACGTATACCGATGGGGCTGCATTGCCACTTCCCTGCACGCCAACACAGAGGACCTTGATGTCCTGAAAGAGGTAGCGGACGTTGCCATGTCCATCATCGGCAATGATGTCGATGTGGTCGCCTGGCTGGATATAGTATCCGACACTCATGAGGTCCGAGCTGACGCCCGTAAGATTCCCCTGACCCTGCCCACCTGCAGGTATGGCAAGTGCGACAGTTCCCTTGGGAAGGATTTGGGAAATATTCTGGCAGGCTGTCGTTCCAGAGACAGCGGCTGACTGGTTGGAGCTGCTGAGGATCATGCTCTGGGTGAGGATGGTATGTGCACTGGCATTGGAGACGAGTGCCTTGCCTACGATCTGTGATGGATCGGTGAGAGCATCTGCGGGAACAAGCGACTGAGGCTCGCTCGTGACAGTCACCTGCTGGTTTGAGACGATCGATCCTGCCGAGATTGTCTGGGAGGCTACAAGAACATTGACAGACGGACCGTATTTGTTGCCCGAGCCCTGGGAGACTGCATACCAGATCAAGGCAGCAGCTATGACTGCGCACAGCACCCCCAATATCAGGAACACCTTAGAGTTGGACTTGTTCGCTGGAATACTCACGCTGCTTCCTCCGTCGATGAGTGTTGTAGGGCTCAGGTAATCTCGTTCTGCCAGGGCCTGTCATGTTTCGACAGGCATCACTACGTACTGTACATGAGTGGGGGTTTTAATTGTATGTCGACCGTGGACTCATTCAAGTCTGCCTGTGGTGCGGGCTTTCATCAGAAGCTCAAGAATGTCCTCACGATGTGGGGCAAGTGTAGAGATCTTGCGGTACATCCGTAGAGCTTCCTGTGTATCGCCTCTGAGACGCATGATGTGTGCTGAACGTTCCAGATAACTGACTGCAGTGTTCATGTCCTGGTAGTCGATGCAGGCATCTGCGAGTCGTGATAGAGCAGGGAGATGCAATGGATCGGCTTTCATGGCAGCAAGGTAGCAGTTGAGTGCAGCATGCTTCTTCTTGAGTGCCCTGCAGCGGTCACCAGTATCGAGTGCGAGTTCAGCTACCTGGGTTCCTCCAGTCTGGAGGGCAACATGCTGCAGTATTGAGGCTGCCATATCGCAGTGCTTCTGCTGGATGTGCTTTTCAATTTCGCTGCGAAGACCATGCAGTGAAGCCTGCTCGTCCGCTGCCTGTTCGCGTTCAGTAAGCTCATGGACGGATTCGAGCTTTCCATCGTAGGAACGGATATTCCATGAACTTTGCCGGGTTGCATTTCCAGCCTCAGAGGCAGCAGGAGGCTTTACGGTATCTGCTGTGGGTGTCAGCGCATCTCCATCTCGTGCAGGCTCTGCAGAGGGGGGAGTGGGTGATGGGGGAGCAGCCTGTGCTGCTGTAGCTGCTGAAACCGGCTGATGTGGTGGAACTGCAGGTGCTGCGGGAGGATGGGCTTCCTTATGGGGAGGTGCAGCCTTCCCTGTTGTTTCTGCAACTTCCATTTCTTCTGCTCCACCAATGGGGCCATCAAGATCATTCGGGTGGGAGAGGTGAAAGCCGTTTCTGAGACTCACGAGACTCTCATCCATCTGCCGTGAGAGTTCCTCGTTTACCGGATTTGGCTTGAGTTTTGGCAGCGGAGTCGAATCGATCGGAAGGGGTGCTGATTCCAACTGTGGAGCTGTGAGTGGAGCGGCGGGCGCTTCACGGGAGATGGTCTCCTCTATCCCAATCATCTCGGAGCTTCCGGGAGAATGCTCCTCAACGGAAAGCGCATCAATTGCGAGGAGGTACTCAAACAGTGATTTGAGGAGCGCTTTGCTCACGCTAATTGCTTTTCCGTGTTCTCCATGATCCTCAAGATACTTCTGGGCATGGCTCACCGCATCAGTGAGATGGTCCTCATCGAGATGCTTTGATTTCACGCACTTGTCTATCTCCTTGTCGAGGAATTCCGGGAAACCTCCGAGATTGTCAGCCTGCGTGCGTGCAATCTGGGACCAGTTGTCCCTAAGACTTCTCAAGAACTGATCATTAAGAGACACGAATGCTCTTCTCCCTGTGGGTGTGAGTTCCTCGTTGCGAGGCTATCGTGGGCCTAGCGCAATGATAGGTGGGCTGGACCGTCATGGCAACAATCGTCAACGAACTGTAATATGTCACGATCGTGTGGCGATGTCGTCACACATCCTCCAGCATCTCCGATACGTGACAGGCTGGGATCAGCAGAGGGCACCTTGTATGGGATGGACAGCTGTCCCCGGTTCCCTCAGGTTGCACTGCATCGGCACGGAGATAGAGGATATACGAGAGAACTCTGCACATGAAGAAGGTTCACACGATGCCATCAGGCTATGAGCAGGAAGTGCATGGTGAAGTTGCCACGATGATCGTTGATGAGGTCGGCATCGTTGAGCACGCCAATGAGCATCTTCTTCGGCTCGGTGGCTGGGACCTCAAAATGCTCATTGGAAAGGTCTGGTACGACGCTCTTGTACCTACAAACGTGCGCATGACAATTGCCCAGCGGTTCGGGCTGATCGTGAATGTCAGGAACGAACCGCATTATGTCGAGGCGCCACTCATTACTCCCAATGGCCAGCAGCGCATTATTGCCTGGACGTTCACTGCCCAGCATGAAACGGATCACGAGCCGTTCAGATGGCGTGCTGTCGGGATTGATGTCACTCACTGGATCAAGGAGAGGGATCTTCTTGTTGCACGTATCGACTATGAGACAGTGCATGATCCGCTCACGGGACTCATGAACGGAGTGACGTTCCGGGGCATGGTGGATACGCTCATCCGCAGTGCGATTGAACGTGAGGAGATAGTTGGAGTCATCCTCCTCAATATCGACAGGTTCCGTTCCATCGATGAGACTGCTGGACGCGAGATAGGCGATTCCCTTCTGTTCGAAGTTGCGCAGCGCATCAAGAGGTGCAGGAGCAACGACATCATAGCGAGATGGGGTGGGGATGAATTCACCATTGCAGTAACGGGAGTGCGCACCAAGGAGGAGGTAGAGGCAGCTGCCCGGCACATTGCGGAGCATGTTCACTCGCCATACCATATTGACGGACGGTCATTTCACCTCCATACACGCATCGGCCTGTCGGTTGCGCCCCATGATGGAGCACGTGCAGATGACCTCATGCAGCATGTGAGTGTTGCCGTTGATGTTGCAAAGTCACTCCGTGGCGACCATATTGTCTCATTCTCCGAAGCACTCGGCAGGCAGATAGAACAGCAGGTAGTCCTGGAGCAGGAACTGCATGGAGCGATCGAACGTGGAGAGATTGCTGTTGTTTACCAGGCCCAGGTGGATGCCATGACTCGAGAGATTGTTGGCGTCGAGGCACTGGCACGGTGGTATCATCCACGACTTGGAGAGATAAGTCCTACAGTATTCATACCCATTGCTGAAGGAAGTGGCCTCATTCGGACTCTGGGCCTCCACATCCTCCGTGAATCACTCCTACAGGGAAGTCGGTGGCGTGCTCAGGGATACCCACCATTCCGGGTCGCAGTAAACATCTCGCCCCGGCAGCTTGGTCACCCGACTTTTGTGCACGATGTGTTTGCTGTCCTTGCAACAACAGACACAGATCCACGATTCCTTGAACTCGAACTTACGGAAAGTGCTGTCATGGAAGATATGGAAGCAGCAACAGAAGTGCTGCAGTCATTTGCACGGGCAGGCATCTCGATTGCACTTGATGATTTTGGAACAGGGTATTCCTGCCTTGCGTATTTGGATCAGCTTCAGGTGAGTACCATCAAGCTTGATCGCATCTTCCTTCGATCGTCATCCCATGCAAAAGATCCCAATGCACTTCTCCGTGGTCTCATTGCATTGGGAAAGGCCCTGGATCTTCGTATCGTTGCCGAGGGAGTGGAGAATGAAGAACACATAGCACGTCTTGACCAGGAAGGAGCAGACGTATATCAGGGCTTCTTCTTCTCCAGGCCGCTCACGGTAGCTGAGGTCACTCGTCTCCTTGACCAGTATGGCGTGAAATCGGAATTTGAAGGGGAAGGGGAGCAGTCCTCCAACGACGATTGATCTCTGGTTGTTATGCTGGGAGAGGGGTGGCTCCCCAGGTCCAGTGTTCCAGCAATACAATCACGCGAGTGCAGCGGTATGGACATCATTGAAGTAGATAACGTCCGGAAGTCGTATGGGGACAACGAGGCGGTTGGAGGAATCAGCCTTCGTGTTGGCGAGGGAGAAGTTGTTGCACTCCTTGGTCCAAATGGTGCAGGGAAGACGACTACGGTAGAGATTCTTGAGGGATACCGGAAGCGTGATAGCGGCAGTGTCTCCGTGCTTGGAATGGATCCATGGCATGCAGGGAGCGCATTCCGCTCCAGGGTAGGACTTGTTCTCCAGGAGTGTGCCCTTCCTCCCGGTCTCACAGTCCTGGAGCTCCTCACCCTGTATGCCGCCTACTACGAACATGCACGCTCACCCAAGGAGGTGCTCGCACTTGTGGGGCTTGAAGGTGTTGAAGGAATGCGTGTGAGGAAGCTTTCCGGTGGACAGCAGCGACGCATCGATCTTGCCCTGGCCCTGATTGGTGACCCTGCACTCATCTTTCTTGATGAGCCAACAACGGGCTTTGATCCAGGTGCACGCCGTTCAGCCTGGGAAATTGTCAAGGGCATGCAGTCAATTGGGAAGACAGTAGTCCTTACAACCCATTACATGGATGAGGCGTATGCCCTTGCAAGCAGGCTATACATCATTGCAAGAGGGAAGGTGGTCGAGGAGGGAACTCCTGATGCAATCATTCAGCGGTCCCAGCGCAGAACCAGGATTACATTTTCCCATGCTGATGTGCATGAACTGCCGCCTGTGGAGGGTGATGTCCAGAGGGATGGCGGCTCTGTCGTGGTCGAGACTGATGTCCCGCTCAAGGCACTTCATACGCTTACGGGATGGGCTATCGACAATACCGTGAATGTCGAGAATCTCGAAGTGAAGAATCCCTCCCTGGAGGATGTCTATCTGGAGCTAACCAATGCATAACCTCAGGAAGCTTCTCCGCCAGCTCCAGTTCGAGCAGCGTGCATTCTGGCGCAATCCAGCCAGTGCAGTATTCACATTCGTCTTTCCTGTCATCATCCTCGTCGTCCTGGGGAATGTGAACTCCCATGCGCGTTTTCAGGTTGGTGCCCACTCATATTCCTATGACGATTACCTTGCACCCGCAATGTCAACCTACGGCATCATCTCAGCGACATTTGTCTCGCTAGCAATGATCCTCTCGATCCGGAGGGATTCAGGTGTTCTGAAGCGGTTCCAGGGCACGCCGCTAGGGTCGACGATGTTCATAGTGTCGATCCTCATCTCTTCGCTCATCAATGTCGTGATCATGATGGTGCTCACAATTGGCCTTGGCATGATCTCTCTTGGAGTGCATTTTCCTGCAAATGCCCTTGAGACCACTGCCATCATGCTTTTTGGTGCAGTCTGCTTTGCTGGACTGGGAGTAGCAATGGCTGCCCTCATTCCCAACTCCGATGCTGCTCCAGCCATTGTGAATGGCATCTTCTTCCCCATTGCATTCATCTCTGGAATATTCTTTCCCATCAGCGGCTCAAGCATCCTTGGACGCATTGGAAATTTCTTTCCCATTAGCCACTACACCACAGCAGTCTTCGATGCCTACAATCCCATTGGGACAGCCCCGAAAGTAGCAGGCACAGATGTACTCATACTTGCTGCATGGGGAGTGGCGGGTATTCTTCTTGCCATCCGACGATTCAAATGGGAACCGTCACGCCGGTAGATTTCACTTCGCTTTCGGGCTCGAGAGGGCAGATGACTCGATCCGGGTCGTGATGTTTGCTGCAATCGTTGCTGCATCAGCTATTCCATTTCCGTCGTACCGCTGTCGAACATAGAGAATCTCGATGATGTTCGACATTCTCCAGAGGATGGTGTACTGAAGCACGATGACCTTCTCGCTTGTTGGAGTGACTCGGCTTTCCACAGTGGCGAGAGCTTCATCGCCAATTGGTCCAGGCGAAACCTGCTGGCTTGTAGGAACGGACGTGAGCCAACCTCCCTCAACCGAGAACGCCTGGGATGCTGCTGAAGCGGACGGAAACAGCTCCGCATAGGAGATGACATCCAGCGGTCCATTGGAGAAGAGGATGTCGGGTACTGCACGGAAGTAGTGGGCCATTGCAGTATCCCTGAGACCGAGTTCAGTAAGCTTCTGTGCTCGTGGAACAGTGACAAACGGAATGGAGCTTGCCGTCACTGCAGCTGGAGCTGATGTGACACTGAAGCCTGCTGCATCGAGGTCGGAGAGCTGTGCTGTGTACTGTTCCACGCCATGGTGATATGAGAGTGGGGGAGCGGAGACTGTGCCACATGCTCCCAGCAGGAGTGAAGCGAGAGCAAGACTGCACCATGCAAGGTGACGGAGCGTGGTCATTCAGCGCCCTCGATCCGGAGTACAGGACGTCGAAGGATGGAGATGGCTGCAGGAAGAATGCTTATGCATGGAATGACCAGTGCTGCGAGTACAAATGCACCTGCCATGGGAAGCGAGAATTCGGGAGTGAATCGGAATGTTCCGCTACCTGCAATATCAAGAACTGGTGGAAGCTCAATGGTTGCAAGCAGCACTCCGACCACAAGTCCAGCAAGGCTGTACGTGATTGCTTCTGCAAGAAGGAAGCCAGCAGTCTGGGTGCTTGTCATTCCGATTACGCGGAGAAGGCGTACAGTCCGCGTGCTCTGGCGCGAGGAGCTGCCGAGGATCGTCATGTATGAGAGCACTGCGAGAAGGGCTATGACGCCTGCAAGGGGATAGAGGGGGCCAAGGGTTGCATTGATGCCAGTCTGTGTCGCTGTGACAAGCGAGGATGTAGAGACAGCTTTCATTCCGTAGGTGAGAGCAAGAGCCTTGAGCTCGGATGCGGGACGGGAACTCGAGATGTCTAGATCCGTGAAGCCAGTACCGTTTGCACCAAGCACATGGGCAGCAGTGCCTGAGCCAATGAGGATGCTTTCCGATCCTGTCACAGACGGAAGCGTGTGCGAGGCGACAGCAATGATGAGAAGAGGTTCATTGCCATTG
>DAIDIX010000025.1 GCA_027451645.1 Candidatus Dormiibacterota bacterium
GTTCCATGGGCATATTCCACAACTGGATCCTTGTCGGAGGTTCTCCTGCCAAGCCAGATCCTCGGGAGGGCCGCATCGCTTCTCCACCGACATAATCGCTTAACAGTTAACTACCGACACTTTCGCTTAACTACAACAACAAATGCACCTGCAGCATACGTCACCCCACTGTCCGTCCTCTGTCCGTTTCACGATCTCACGATGGATGCATGGAGGGTGGTGGCATTGCATCGGAGATCGATGTGCCCGGGACCAAAACAGGTGGCACATTACGGTCTCCTGCAACCTTCAGAAGTGCACTTGCAACATTCGCAGATCGTACTCATGGGCTGTTCCGGAATGGACTGTCTTGCCGAAGCATTGAGTACTCCTTGAGACTCACACTCAGTACGCAGTGCATGCCACCAGCACTGCGGGTGAAGGAAGGAGTTCTGACGCCAGATGAGGAGCAGGGTGACCGGTTCTCCTCGTATGATCCAGTATCAGGAACGATTGTCATGAAGCCAGGAAGTCTCGCACTTCTTGCACAGGCTGCATCGGGTTCTGGGCTCAGTCCAGCGGATCAGCAAGCAGTCCGTACCTGCATCCGGAATCTCGTGGAGTGTGGAGTTGAGGCAATCCAGATGGCAGGGAGCAGGGTGCTGGAAAATGCAGGAGAGGAGACACTCCATTCCCTTCGGCCAGCTCTGGCAGAAGCTGTTGCCAGGTTTCGGGAACGGGAGTTCGCAGCATATCTTGGAGTTTCCCATCTGATGCCAAAGGGCGTGGATGGAAGGGGCCTTGGAGAAGACAGATCCCTTGGCATCGTCATGGGCATATGCGATGCGCTGGGAAGGGCCAGCGGAGGTGGAGGAGCTGGCTCCCAGGGTACAGTGGCCGATGCACTTCTTGATGCTGGAGCACTTCCAGAATCCGTTCTGGGGGTTGCATCACGGATTGTTGCGCAGCAGGACAGGAGTGGCGAAGTCGCGCATCCCTCTGATGTGCTGCAGGAACGGTATGGAATGGAAGTCGCAGCTGCGCGCGGGGTGGTGGACGGAACAGGTTCTGATGCTCTCGATCAGGATGCGTTCCACCGGGGACAGGTCATTGCATCGCACATGCTTGCCGATATCCGTGAGGAGATTGGGGCACAGAAGCGGTTTGCAGCTGCAAGGGCAGGGAAAGAGGACGTGACACCGCTTCAGGGAACAGCACTGGGTGTGGATTTCCATCGGATGGGTTCCTCAGGGAGGGACTTCCGCTCGATGGTGTAGGAGGTGGATGTCAGGAGCGGCTCAGGAGGAGTTCCAGCTGGCTAGCATGCTCCTCGAGATGCCCAACGAGGAACTCATCGAGAATGCGGGACATCGGCATGGTTCCAAGCGTTTCATGGAGTCCAGAGGCATCCCATCCTGAAGGAGGGAGGTCCGCAATGAACGCCTCAAGCGCATCGAGATCTGGTGCAATCGATGCGAGGATCTCCTGCGGGGATCGGGAGGCATCCCGGACAATGGCTTCCCGACGATGCGGATCCTTCTTTGTCCTGCCAAAAGGGACTGGCGTGCCAGCATACGAAGAAGCGACCATCGATGCTTCCCGGAGCCAGTAGGCGGGAAACTCTCCAAGGTGGGCAAAGACATTTCCTGCAGTCCATGTCTCTGTGCCGTTCGGATCCGGATCTGTCATGGCATCCCTGGCATACGTTGCTGAAACGAGGGTTTCTAGCCGCTCGCGCACTGCATGGAGCCGCTCAAGGAAGGAATCGCGTGGAGACTCATGATGTGGCATGGGCTGCACCCTCAGGCCTCAGCTCATGGAGCTCAGGCCCTCTGACAATCCGGTTTGTGATCGAGCCAAGCCTGTCCACTGCAAGGGTTACCGTATCTCCCTCGTGAAGCCAGGGATACTCGGCAGAGCCATGGACCAGGGACAGCTCGTAGATGCAGCCTGTGCCGCAGGTTCCCGATCCTATGACATCACCTGGCCGGACAGCAGTTCCGCGGGAGGCGTACGAGATGAGTTCAGGAAAGCTCCAGTAGATGTCTGCTAGCGACGCCCGTGAATACTCCCTCCCGTTTACTGATGCAGTCATGGTGAGGTCGTACGCATGGTTCTTTGCAATGTCCGCGAGCTCATCCGGTGTCGTCATCCATGGACCAAGTGTCGTTGCGAAATCCTTCCCCTTCACTGGTCCCATGCTGAGCTTCATCTCGCGCCGCTGGATGTCCCTCGCACTCCAGTCATTCATGATGCAGTACCCCGCAATGAGGGAGCCGGCTTCCTCTGGTGTGAGATTGGATCCTCCTCCACCGAGAATTGCAGCGACCTCAAGTTCGTAGTCAAGCTCATGGGTGCCAGGCGGAACGGCAACATCCGCCTCAGGTGCTGTTGTGGCGTACGGATTTGTGAAGTAGAAGACAGGAAGGTTGTACCAGTCAGGCTCCATGTCGAGTCCACGCTGCTTCCGTGCAGTCCGCACATGCTGCTCGAATGAGTAGAAGTCCCGGATGGTTGGGGGAGCGGGAATGGGTGCAAGAAGTGTTGCTTGAGACAGGGGGACTGTACAGAAGGGACTCTCTTTCGCAGTGCGTGCTGGCTCTGTGAGGTCAGCACCATGCGTGCGGAGTATGTCGATGAGTCCAGTGCCCTCGGGAAGTGCATGGAGCATGTCTCCGAGAAGGAGGCCACAGAGTGGGGAAGGATGCTGTTCTGTCGTGAACGTGGCCCAGCGCATGTGTCATTCTCCAGTGGGTGTCGTCTATGCTGCCTCTCGATACTACTGCCACAGTGGGGACAGCTGGCAGGCATGAAGGGGATCAGGGGATGCTTGTCGATCCTCCCTGGTCAGCACTGTGCCAGGAGAAGGGATATGTCGCATCAGCAATGTCGAGTGCAGCCTGGGTCCGGTACAGGGGCCTGAAGGTGTCGACCATGACAGCAAGCTCATCCGTCACGGGTTCCCGTGAGAGGGATGCCTCGACAGCTCCGGGCTGGGGACCGTGGGGAAGACCGCCCACATGGTGCGTGAAGGAGCCCTGATGGATGCCACGACGTGCCTGGTAGTTCCCGTCAACGTAGTACAGCACCTCATCGGAATCGAGATTCGAGTGGTGATACGGGAGGAACATGGCCTCGGGATCCCAGTCAAGCTTCCTCGGAACGAAGGAGCAGATGACGAGGTTTGGCGCCTCGAAAGTCTGGTGGATGGGAGGCGGAACATGGAACCGACCAGCACGGGGCTCAAAGTCGTGGATGCTGAAGCAGTAGGGGTAGACAGTGCCATCCCAGCCAATGATGTCGAATGGATGGTTGTCGAGCTCGTAGGTGGAGAAGCGGTGGGAACGCTTCACAAGGAGCTCTGCTGCTCCCGACTCCTGCTCAAGCTCTTCCGGACCGCGGACATCCCGCTCACTGTATGGTGCGATCTCTGTAAGCTGGCCATTGTATGCCCGGTACCGTGAGGGGGACTCAACGAGCCCTGTCACCTCAAGGCAGAGGATGCGCGGCTCGGAAGCAAGGTCCAGCTCAAGACGGTAGATGGTGCCTCGCGGAATGACACAGTAGTCGTGCTCCCGGATCGCAATGCGTCCGAACTGGGAGTGGAGAATGCCGGAGCCTTTGTGAAAGAAGAGCACCTCGTCCGCTGATCCATTGACGTAGAGTGCTGGCTGCTGCATATCGGGAACAGCAATGCCGATGCGGACATCGTCATTGACCAGGAGCCAGGTGCGATGCTCGATGATGTTGCCACTCCGGGGAAGATCCATTCCCTTGAGATGTGCCTGCTGGTGCACATCCTCGTGTGCTGCTGGAGAGAGGTCCTCCTTCCCGGCAGTGATCCTGTTGGTGGATTCCGGGAGATGCGCATGGTAGAGGAGTGATGAGGGACCACTGAAGCCGATCCGTCCGAAGAGCTCCTCATAGACGAGGCTGCCGGAAGGCCGGAACTGCATGTGGCGCTTTTGGGGAATGACTCCGAGTGTGCGGTATGGTCGCATGACGTGCTCCTTGTCGCTGCTAGACGAGGTTGCCCCGGGCTTCCTGCTCCCGCTCGATGCTTTCGAAGAGGGCCTTGAAGTTTCCCTTGCCGAAGCCCTTCGCACCCTTGCGCTGGATGACCTCGAAGAAAAGTGTGGGCCTGTCTGTCACAGGTCGTGTGAACAGCTGGAGAAGATATCCGTCCTTCTCACGGTCAACAAGGATGTTGAGCTGCTGGAGCGTATCGATATCCTCCTCGATGCCCTGTGCATGCTCACGGAGTTCATCGTAGTACTCGTTTGGTGTGGAGGAGAGGAACTGAACGCCGCGTTCCCGCATGGCACCCACAGTGCTGATGATGTCATCCGTATGGAGTGCGATATGCTGCACGCCTGCTCCACGGTAGAACTCGAGATACTCCTGGATCTGCGACTTCTTCAGTCCGACTGCAGGTTCGTTGATCGGGAAGGTGATCATGGTCTTCATGTCGCGGCTCACCTTTGACCGAAGTGCTGAGTACTGGGTTGCAATGTCATTCTCGTCAAACTCCTGGAACACAGTGAAGCCGAACACCTCGCTGTAGAAGTTGACACAGCCGTCCATCTTTCCCTTCTCGACATTGCCTACCGTGTGGTCAATGAACCTGACTCCAACACTCTCCCTTCCACGGGTCTCCTCGCGGAATCCGGGCCAGTGGATCCCCTGGTAGTCATCCCGGGCAATGAAGTGGTGGACTGTGTCTCCATACGTTGCAATCGTGGCATACGTGAGGCTTCCTGACCGGTCAGTGACTGTTGTGGGCTCCTGGATTCCCTGTGCTCCACGGGCTGTTGCTGCCCGGTATGCTGCCTCAGCATCATGGACACGGAGTGCAATTGCCCGTACACCATCCCCATGGAGAGCGATGTGCTGTGCTATGGGTCCCTCAGGTCCAAGAGGAGAGGTGAGGACAATGCGGACCTTCCCCTGCTCGAGGACGTATGATGCCCGGTCACGGATGCCTGTTTCCGGTCCTCCATAGGCAATGACAGTGAAGCCGAATGCCTTTGAGTAGAAGTAGGCTGCCTGACGTGCATTGCCGACATAGAGTTCGACATGGTCCGTTCCCAGGAGTTCCGGAAATGCCAGATTCGCAGATGATTCAGCTGCGGGAGTTTCAATAGCCATGTGGTGCTCCTTCCCTTGCTCCACAGCAGGCTGCGTAGTCGCTGCACAATGCTGTTCTCTCTGTATTGTACGAGATGCTCAGGATACAGCACATGGAGGGCTCTCCACGGCTCCATGCAGTCTGTATGATGGAAACACGTCTTCTTGTGAGACGCACTCTTCCCGGGGAGGTGGCTGAGAGGCTGAAAGCGCCCGCCTGCTAAGTGGGTGAGGGGTTTACACTCCTCCGAGGGTTCGAATCCCTCCCTTCCCGCCATGAAGGGATGTGGAGGGAACGCTCCTAGATGCCAGCCTTCACCTTGTTCTTCCGCTTCCGCCTGCCACGACGAATGCGTACCCTCCACTCTCCAAACAGGAGCAGCCAGAGTACGATGCTGAGCCCGATCATCGACTCGTTGTGGGTGAACGAGAGGACATGAAAGCCTGCCATCTTTGGAGACATCTCATACCAGAAGAGGAATGCGAGGATGGTGGAGATGACAAAGGCGAATCCTGAGGACCGGAACACCGTATCGCTCAGTGCAGTTCCAAGGGAACTTTCCTTGGCGAAGATGATGTACATGATGAAGATCACGAGTGCGAGGGCACCGACTCCATAGAGTACGAAGGAGTCCGAGGAACTGCTCGCTGCAAGGATCTGGAAAGTTACACCCATTATGTTCTAGAGTACGATACACAGGCACTTTTGGGGAGATGCAATGATCCCGGAGCAGACGAATCGTTCACTGAATCGGTCTGTGGGCATGCACTCTGCGTCATCGGAACTGCAGTCAGTCGTGGCAATCGGCATGCCAGTCGGTACGTTTCGTGATCCCCTTCTCCCTTCAGCTGCCATGTCGATCCGGTGCAGCGGACAGTTCTTCCCTGTGGGCAGGACCGCATTTGCCCTCTGGTGTGCTGCGAGATCTCCGATAGCAGTGGCCGATGTCCGTACTGCTGCATTCGAGCAGAGTGGAGCTGGACAGCCAGAGATGGATGCTGCACTGCAGGCGCTTGTGGGAGATGGACTGCTCAGGTCGTGGAGTGCTGTGCCTGAGGAGAATTTCCGTCTCCTGCACACTCTCCGGATTGTTCCAACAGGAGTGGGGCTCGGATCCATTCCTGATGATCCTGAGCAGTGCCGCATCGTCCGTGATCTCGAACTCGATGGTGGTGGTGGTACTGCAACAGTGGGAGGGATCATGTACAGCATCTGGGCTGCATGCGATGGAGCACGGAGTCTTCATGAAGCTTCCACCGAGGTTTCCCAGGCACTTGGCATCAATGAGGACGTGGTCTGGGAAGCCATTGCACGGGAGCTTCCTGCCCTTCTGGCAATCCGCTCGTGCTATCTCGAGGTGCATGACAATGGCTGAGGAGCAGGTGTACACCTCGAAGGCATTCGAGACATGGGACAAGCTCATGGAGGACACTGGTGCTCTTATCCCCATCGGTCCTGGCGAGGTCGAGATTGCAATCCAGGCACTTGACTGGCTCAACAAGCGGCGCAGGGAACACGAGGAGCAGCGGCTCGAGATCCGTGCATCCGAGATGTTCGAGCAGAAGCGTGAAGCCATCTGTGCTGCACTCATCAGGGCTGCAGCGATGGAGCAGATCGATGTCAGTGCTGTTCCTGATGCGGAA
This sequence comes from Candidatus Dormiibacterota bacterium, assembly GCA_027451645.1. Classification (GTDB taxonomy): domain Bacteria; phylum Chloroflexota; class Dormibacteria; order Aeolococcales; family Aeolococcaceae; genus JAJZLL01. The sequence goes on from DAIDIX010000025.1 coordinate 6,751, forward strand.
TATGGAGAGGTGCTCCGTACACGGTCCCGTGTACCTACCCAGGAGCAGATAGCCCTCTACTGGGCACTGACAGGCTCAGCTCCACCTGAGCGGATACGGATTGACCGTCACTGGGAGGAGGCTACAGCAGTCAATCTCGATATCGAGATCCGGAGGCTCGCCTCGAAGCGTGGTGAGAAGATACCCCTCGATGCACAGGGTGCACGTTGGAATCTCATCTTCGCCATCCATCCCTCACCGAGGGAGGCGAAGCTCCTCGGACTCGAGCACGTGCTAACTGGGTGGGATGAGGAACGTGCGCGGTCCCAGTATTACGGGTATGAGCAGCTGCGCTGTGCAGTCCAGCAGGCAAGGGCAGCAGAGCGTGCGGAGATGGAGCGGCTTGCCCATGATCTCAGCCGCACGAGGCGGGGTCTCGCAGCCTTTCTTGCTCCCTACAGAAACCGTTTCGGTCCACCGCTCCAGGGACATGTGGCTGCCTACTGGTCGCTCACGGGAACAGTTCCACCATCCGACTGGAACAGGTGGAAAGTTGTCCGTAAAGTGAAGCGGCTCGAGCGGCTGCGAAAGACGCCTGTCAATATTGCGGATGCACTGGAGCGGGTCTGCGACATCGTGCAGCTCCCAAAGCGCGATGCCTCGCCACTGCCACCACCGAATGTGAAGCCGCACTTCTGGAGGCTCCCGAAGACAGTTGCCTGGGGAACTCCTCCATTCCGGTCAATGGATGCAGTGACGCCCTGGCCGAATGAGCGGAGTCCGTTTGATCCAACAGCTGCAGATGCAAACTATGCTCCCGAGATCCGAAAGGCATGCTACAAGCCTGCCATGGCGGGAAAGTTTGCCGTAGGAGACCGGTTCCTCGGAGCTGACGGGTGGTACTACCTCTTCGTCCCTGGGGCCCGTTCACCGCACGGCAAGGCAGCACCGATGGGAAGGATCATCATGCGGCGGGGGAAGTACTACGATGAGATACCGGTGTGGCTGAGCACTGAGTCTCCCCGATCCCTCTGGGAAAAGCTCAAGGTGCGACGTGCCCTTCCTGATGCGTATGCGAAGGAGTTTCCAAACGCACTGCTTGGAAATGAGGAGGCACTCCATGATTTCTGGAGCACTGTTGGTTTCAATCCAGTCGGCTATGTAGTAGGACTTGAACGGAGGGCACCTGGCCTCAACCGGGGAAATGTGGCTCCACCAGCATCACCCACGCCATCCTCGCGACATGCTCTGGGAGCAGTCCTCGAGTAGGCAGGATTAGTACGGCTCATCACTGTCAGTAAGATGCTCGTCTATTGCCTTGAGCATCATCTCGTAGAACATGTCCCGTTCCCGGACATCAGTGTCAGGATCGACATCCTCAGCATGTTCACGGTGGAGAATCCAGGGTGGAACTTCTGAATAGACGACGAGCTGGCCAACGCGAGCACTCAGTGTTGTAGGAGTTGCTTCCCGTACCTCGATGGAAACACGGACTCGTGATCCTGTGTGGTCAAAGAGCTGCCAGGTGGCTTCCCATCGCACTCCACCATCGACACCACGTACTGCATGGACCCGTTCCCTGTGGTACTGTTCCCCAGGAGTTCGGTATCGCTCAAGGAGTTTCTCCACCCTGTCCGAGATGTCGTTTGCAACCCAGCGGACGAGAGACGGAGACCTGTTCGCAAGGTCTGGCATGGCAAATCCGTACGTCGTATGCTCCTGATTCCCGACAGCATCGACAGTGTTTGCATGCCTTCGGCAGTAGCACTGTCCATTGACAAGAAACTGATGCTCTGGACACCAGGCTGTCTTGCAGTGGCGGTTTCGCCTGTCAACATACGAGCATGCTGCTCCTGTGGAGTTCTGGCACCCCTTTGCACTGCATGGAAGGTCACCAACAAGTGGCTTTGACGGTGCGCGTGTCTCAGGGAGTGGTGCAGAGAAGCTGTCCTGCGGAGAATCTGACTTGCGTGAAAAAAGGCCCATGATATCTCCTTAGTCTCCCGGGATGATGCGAATCACTGTTCAGAAACACTCTCTTCACGATCCTGGGCAATGCCCTCGCGGATATGTGAAGCCATGTCTGCATAAAATGCCTGCCGCTGGGACTCATCCGCATGGGCATGCACTCCAGATGGATCGGTACCAGCTGCTGCAATCCAGGGAGGCGTTGCAGAGTAGACCTTGGCATTCGATACACGGGCAATAACGACAACTGGCTCACGCTCATCCACCTCGATTGTGACCCGGAGCGTGGAGCCTGTCTGGTTAAAGAGCTGCCAGGTCATCTCCCAGCGGATGAAGCCATCAATGCCGCGCACTGCATGTACGGGTTCACGCTTGAAAAGCTCATCCGGACGGTGTGCAGCATCGAGAAGCTGCCGCATTGATCCATCGAGATCGTTGCTGATCCAGCGGACAAGATTCGGCATGCGGTTTCCAATGTCGGGAAGGGCTGCTCCATATGTCGTGATCTGGATGCCGCCTATTGCCTCGATAGTGTTGGCATGCCTTCGGCAGTAGCAGTGTCCATCGAGCACGATCTGGTGCTCAGGACACCATGCTGTCATGCAGTGTTCGTGCCGCCTGTCCACGTATTCGCATGGAGCCCCGTTTGTGGAGCTGCAGCCCACTTCATTGCAGGGCTTTGTTCCTTCAATGGAACGCAGGGTGTCCTGGCTGCCCTGTTCCGCATCAGCAGTGTCTGGGGCCTTCTTCCAGCGCGAAAACATGGTATGTGGACTCTCCTGCATGGGTATTGGGTGGATGCACTGATACTATCTCACCTGCCTTGGGAATGTGGAGGGGTGAATCGAATTAGTTCATGCTGAAGGGAGCGGCAAGCACCTTCTGCTTGGCAGCAATCGTATGCTGCATGCGTGCAGTCACAAGATAGCCGATGAACCTGCCCGATTCCTCAGCATCATGCCTGAGTGGACGGCTGCTGTCGATGAGCTGATCAAGCTGCGCATGGATGTCTGGGAGAAGGACAGCCTGGGCACATTCGTGTGTGAGGCCGGACTTTGTACCGATGCGCTCGAGAAAGCGGCTGAATCCATCCGGATACCCGCCATGCTGGATCATCTGGCGGAGAAGTGTTCGTGGCGTTGAATCAAACTCCTGGGTGAAGGTCTCAATGATTGTCCGCACAGCAGCTGCCTGCTCTGAATACGGCCGGGATGCCTGGTTTGGCGAGCCGAGAATCTGTTCAGGATTGGGAATGCCAAGTGCAGTGACAAAGTCCTCGAAGAAGAGCTGCGTTCCGTATTCAATGATGCCTTCTGCAAGGTACTCTGCTGACTTCGGAAGGAAGGCACGCTCACGGAGCTCCGCAGTACCAGCACTGATCTGGACTGCATGGAGGAGTTCATGGAGAAGATTCGTGAGGCCACTACGGACCTCTCCAATGAGGTGCTGCAGGCGTGTCCCGGGGGCTATTCCCATGGATTGCAGGAGTGCTGCACGGGAATACTCCTCAAGAGCTGACACGAAGGACGCCGGGACAGCTGGCTGAACGGTTTCCCCAACACCATGCTGCTGTGCCTCATGAACGACGTGCAGTTGTGGAATTGCATTCCTGGGACGGATGAGACGGCTGAAGACATCTGGAGCATTCAGCAGGAGATCCGGCAGCGGGACTTCGTCAGTCTCGACACAGCACGAGCCTTGCAGCGAGGTCGCAGCGGGCGGGTCGTTGTCTGGATCGTGTGCACTCATGCCACTTCTCCCATGTGATGGACTTCCCTCATCATACGATGCGAAGGGGGGAGTCCTGCCAGTGGGCGGGAGTGCCTGATCCTACTGTGCAGGGGGCGTTGCAGGGGGAGCAACATCGACAAGAAGGCTCGGAGGAGTGCCAGCACCGCAGTTGGGACACTTGTACTGCGTGTCCTGGGGAACATACGCCTGGGAACAGAATGGACAGACAACTGGGCGCTGATGTGCCTCAAGGACTGCATGGCAGTGGGGGCACTGGAGTTCCTGTCCCTTCACGGGAACGAAATCCTGATGGCAGTTCGGGCAGGTAATCGGTGTCGTGATGTTGTTCACGATGGTTCGTGTGCGGCCTCCACCAGTGGAGAGGAAGAATGGAAGAATGGCAACGTTGGACATTCCGCTTCCTGCAGGCGCAGCACCTGCAGCAGCAAGTGGAACTGCACTGCCTGCAGCGGACCTCGCACCACCTCCCCCGTATCTTCTGCTTCCGCCATTTCCCTCACTCTTTCCAAGTGCGCCGAGAACGACAACAAGGACAGCAATGAGGAAGACTGCAAGGACTGTGATGACAACGATGATGGCAGTAAGACGGATTGCCTTGGCAGTGCTCTGCATCTCATAGCCGTAGGAAAAGAGATACACGCCTGCAATGTAGATGATGGCGACAGGAATGAGAATTGCAATTCCCTCGCCCTGGGGAAGTGCCTGCTTTCCGAACGTAGCGTATGCAGTGAGTCCACCGATGACAAGTGCAATGATGGCAAGTACTGCACCGGGAATGAGGAACTGCAGGGGACGGCCAGGGTGGCCCGGGTCACGATGGATATCCGTGACATGCTGGGCTCGCGAAATGAAGGAATACGAGGGAGGCGGTGCTGCATAGCTACCCTGTGGGGGTGCTGCAGACGGGAGAGGAGAGGCAGGAGGAGTGGTGTTCATGGTGGTTCCAAGATAGCAGTGTACTCAACGGTATCAGGAACTTCCTGAATTGGGAAGGCTCGGTGGCAGAAGGGATTGGCTTTCGCTCATCGGGGTATCATCGAGCTTGTGCAGTTCAGCAACAAGGAGGAGTCAATGGCTGAGACCGATGTGCAGCGACTGAAGGTTCTTGAGGGAGCCACATTCATGGTGAGTGATCTCACTGGCGATGTCACAGGACCCTCCGATTCCGGACTGTTCTTCAATGACACCCGGTTTGTCTCGTCGTATGAGGTGACCATCAACGATGTTCCATGGGAAGTCCTCACATCCTCAGAGGTTGACTACTTCTCTGCCTCAATGTTTCTCACGAACCCAGCATTAGGCGAGGTGAAGCCGCATACCCTCTCGCTCCAGAGACACCGCTTTGTCGGGGGGGGAGTGCATGACGACATTGTCATCCACAACCACAACGACCATCCTGTGGACCTCTCGGTTCGCGTTGCAGTCGCCTGCGACTTCGCTGACCTCTTCGAGGTGAAGGACAACAATCTTGACAAAGCTGGAACATATGAGGAGCACCATGACCCTGAGGCATGCGAGCTCCATTTCTCCTATGCGAATCCACCCTTCAGTGCTGCAACACGGATCACCTTTACTGCCAAGGGTCAGATCGAGGGAAACGCAGTGGTGTTCCCTGTACATCTCGGGGGCGGTGAGACGTGGAGAACGTGCGTGAAGTTCCACCTCCATGCACAGGAGAGGCACTACTCGCCTGTTCGCCAGTGCGAGGCTTTCGCAACGGATGAGCACATGGCAGAACTTGTGAAGTCACGGTGGGAGGCAGATGTGCCAACCATCACCAGCACATCCGACACTGTCCACCATGTCCTTCAGCAGTCTGTCATCGACCTTGCAGCACTCCGTCTTGAGGCGGAAATCAACGGCAACCGCTTCTTCCTTCCAGCTGCAGGTCTTCCCTGGTTCATGGCAATCTTCGGCAGGGACACTCTCATAACCTCTCACCAGTCACTCTGGGTGGGATCCGACCTTGCGAAGGGAGCTCTCCGCTCGCTTGCCACGCTGCAGGGAACTGTTGTTGATGACTTCAAGGATGAGGAGCCGGGAAAGATACTCCATGAACTCCGGTTTGGCGAACTCAGTGTCATCGGGAAGAAGCCCCAGCGTCCCTACTACGGTTCTGTCGATTCCACCATGCTGTACCTCATGCTTCTCGGCGAGTACTGGCAGATGACACACGATGCCGATACCTGCACCACGCTCAGGGACACAGCACTCCGTGCACTCTCCTGGATCGATGAGTATGGGGATGCAGACCACGATGGATTTGTGGAGTACGGCACGAAGTCGAAGCAGGGCCTTGGCAATCAGGGGTGGAAGGATTCATGGAACAGTGTGCTCTACCATGATGGCCGGCTTGCCGAGCTTCCCATTGCACTCTGCGAGGTGCAGGGCTATGTCTATGCAGCAAAGCGTGCCCTTGCAGGCATTGCATCGGACGTGTGGCAGGATGCACAGCTTGCTTCGAAGCTCAGGAAGGAGGCGAAGGACCTTTACGATGCCTTCAACGAGAAGTTCTGGATTGACCGGAGGGGTGGGTACTATGCAATGGCGCTCGATCATGACAAGCGTCAG
>DAIDIX010000026.1 GCA_027451645.1 Candidatus Dormiibacterota bacterium
CTGCCTGGAGGAGAGCCGCATGCGCTTCGTGAGAGCGACATTGATCTCTTCCTGGGCAGTACGCCAGCCTGCACCATCAAGCCCAGCTTCCTCAAGCCTCTGCACGATGGCATCCTTCGCTGCACGGTACAGATGCGTTGTCTCCCACAGCGTATCGTCACCATCGACAATGACAATTGTCTGCTGCCTCCCATCCCTCTTCATCCCGTGAGTGTACTACGCTCCGCACGGGCACTGACAGGGCCACGTGGGCTTCCGTACACTGTATGCACATGGCCCAGTCACACAGCCTCTCACCACCCAACACCATTGGCCTCTGGGTTGCCCCGCATGAAGGCATCTCATGCAGCGAGCAGATTGCTCTTCTTCTCACGCAGCTGCCTTCTCCACCACCGGACATCATTCTCTTTCCAGAGGCATGGACGGATGTTGAGGAGTCAGACCTCCCCCGTCTCAGGTCTGTTCTCCGGCAGCGGTTTCCCGCCCTTGCACAGCGGAAGCAGCGGTGCATCATGGGCCTTTCCGTACATGGAAGCGATGGCACATTCAACCGCCAGGTTCTCGTTGATGCATGGGGAAGCTGGCAGCAGTACACAAAGCACACCACTGCTCCCCATGTCGCATTCGAGTCACCAACATGGTCTCCCGACACTGCTCTTCCTGTTCTTCCGGATGGCACAGGCATGACCATCTGTCATGACATGTATCCTTCACTCCTTGCACACCATCTCCAGGGACATGGAATGAAGCTCCTTCTTAACCCATCCGAGTGGCCAGTACTGCGAGCGAAGTGGGAGACAGTCCTCCGTGCCCGGGCAATTGAGAACAGTGTTCCCATCGGGTGTGCTGTGCATCATTCGCCAGAAAAGCCGCATTCCGGCTCTGCATGGATTTTTGACAGGAATGGTGACCGTATCGAGCTTGTTGACGCTTCTACAGGTGAGACAGTCCCGTACGGGACTGTCCCCTGCACCCTCTATGTCGGCAACATTGCTGGATCACGGCATCTCCCTGTGGAGGAACGGAGTGCACGGCCATCCCCGGATCCTGGAGCCCTCGCAATCCACATTGAGAATGACACCCTCACCATTCGCAAGGAGAAAGTGAACTTTGGGAGGCAGGGCACTGCTGGCGGCTTCACGATCGTCCCCATAGATGATGATGCCCTCCTTGACCCATGCAGATGGATTGAGCCCATGCTCGAGGCAAAGGGCAAGGTCCTGTTCTGGATCCGCGTTGCACCAGAGCGCATGTCCGAGGCAAAAGCCATCGCCTCAGCTCGGGCAATCGAGCTGTGCGCACCATCCATCCTCGATGTGCCCGGCTCAGAGCCCCTCCTCGTGGAGCTGTACAACAAGTCGAAGGGAGTGCGTTGGATTTCTCCTCCTGCAGTGTCCCCAGCATGGCAGTTCGGATATTCCTCGGCATTCAAGATGATCCAGGGCTCTGCATCACCTCCATCCCGCTGGAAAGACCATCTTGCACGGTACTCACGTCTCATTCGCCACAGTCATGCCCAGGGGCAAATGCTCTAGTGGAGTCCTCCACCGGCCCGATTGAGTGATGGCGACAGCCCACTACTCACCCTGAGGCAGAGGTCCCGTACTGCGCGCTTCGTGGAAGGCGATGAAAAGGGAATTGCGAGATGTCCCCGTCGACCCGGAATATGCAGCGTGAGGGCATTCGGAAGTGCAGCTGCAAGCTCCTCCTGTGCAGCCTCCCCAACCACACTGTCGTTTCCGGATATCACAACTGCTGAAGGAACAGTTATCTCCCCTATCCAGGGTCGTGCATCAAACGCCTCGGAAGCGAGTTCTGCCTGGGCTGCAGCACGAACACTGGTGCGGAGGAATTCATCAAGGCGACCGAGAACCCGTGCTGGAATGCGGGTACTGCAGTTCTGCTCTCCGTGCGAATTGTGGGTTCTCCTGCCAGCAATGCGCTCAAGAAGCGGTGTGGAGCGGAGACGAGGATATCTGAGTGCTGTTGAGCAGAGTACCAATCCGCTCACCCGTTCAGGATGCTTGCGCGCAGTGAGGAGCGCGGGAATGCCACCAAGGGAATATCCCATGAGGGTTGCCTTTTCGATTCCCTTGGCATCAAGCACAGCAACCGCATCCTCCACCACTGTGTCAAAGGAGAATGGATCTGCACGAAATCCACTGGCTGGCCTTTTTCCCATACCGTGGCCAGGGTAGTCAATGGCAATGAGATGGAAGTCATCCGCCAGACCTCTGGCAAGTGAGTCCCAGCTTCCACGGGTTCCTCCTGGTGAACCGTGATAGAGGAAAAGTGGAGGGGCATCAGGTGGCCCCTGCTCATATACTGCAACCACTCCCCGGTTCGGGAGCATGCAGGTGGACACACGCCAATTTCCACTCTGATGCTTTTCCAGGTATCTGGGGACAGGTGTCCTGCTCATGCCCTATTTCCCCACAGACCGGAAGGGACCACGCTCTATGAGCCATGCTGGAACAATTCCTGGGTGCCGCGAATCATACTCGGGCTGTCCGACAAAGCGGTACACGACATCCTCGCCGGAAGCTGCAAGTGTCCCAACGACAAACCGGTCTACAGGAACAGCACTCGGCGAACAAGTCCTGACCGGATTCCACTGCATCTGCCATCGATCAGGTGTTGCCACGTGCCAGCCTGTACCCGTATTCAGCACTGCAAGGCGAACACCATTGCGTGGTGCCCTCCAGAACCGTGAATCGATCTTCAGCATGCACGTGCCATTCTCAAGCACCTGCAGCGCGGACTCCATGCACCACACCACGATTCCCGGGGGGATCTCGGAAAGTAGAGTCATGCGTGGATGGAGGCGTACTGGCACGCCTTCTGGACTGCCACTGGATTGTCTTGCTTGTGCTTCCTTCCGTGCCGTGCACACTGTCGAGAATGCAACCTCAAGCGTCTTGAATTCTTCAGCAAGGGAGTCATCTCCAGGATGGAGGTCCGGATGGCATGTCCATGCACGCTTATGGAAAGCCTGTTTCACTTCCTCATCAGTCGCATGAGGAGAAACAGCCAGTGTACGGTACGCCCCCGCAAGCCTTTCATCCATAGTTGTATCCTACGGATCTTCTGCGGACGAATCATGGACAGTGTGTCTATTCGACGCCCAGATTTTCCCGTCCAGACTCGTACGTAAAGCGATATACATCCTTCCCTGCACGCAGTGCATGGCGGATGGTATTCATCGTTCCACCACTATTGTCCACGTGAAATGCCAGGAGCTTTCCACTCAGCCTGACAACCTCCGCATTCCGGAACGAAAAGGCTTCCTGCGTAATTTTCGGAAACTCTGGATGCTCAATGCAGCAACCACGGCTCCTTGCAGTAGCGAGGAGCTTGGAGAGATGAGTGGCATCCTCGTGCGAGATGATGTCATGCAATGCAAGTGCATTGACATAGCGGAGAAACATCGGAAATGCACAGGGAAGAACAACTTTCAGATGGCTTCCTGTGGGATCTATCCGCAGTGCTGCATCCATTGCAAGCATGTCAACGCCAGGAGCTCCTCCAGTGACAATCCCAGTTCCACGCTTCACAAGACGCTCCACTTCGCGAGTGACATCACGATCCACGTCAGGAAGTCTGACACCAAGTGATCCACTAATCCCAACCCATGAGGGCATGGGACCAAAGCGCCTGATTCGCCACGCCTGCTTTCCCGAAAGTCTTGCCTGCATGCTACTCCCACATACAACCAAAGGGCCGGGATCAGCATGCTGTTCCCGAGCCCCTTGGCTTCTATGCAACTAGGCTCAGCGTCATGTTCATGACGCCCAGGTTCTAGTAGCGGCGTCCGCCGCCACCACCACCACCATAGTTTGACCGGCCACCGCCGCCACCGCCGCCACCAACATGTGGACGATGCTCCTGAGGACGGGCCTCATTCACGGTGATTGTCCGACCACTCATTTCCGTTCCATTCAATTGCGAAACAGCGTTCTGAGCTTCTGACTCTGTTGCCATTTCGACAAAGCCGAAACCCTTTGACTGATTGGAATACTTGTCAACAATGACCTGCGCCGAAGCGACATTGCCTACTGCCTCGAAAAACTCCCGGAGTTGATCGCTTGTTACCGAATACGGTAACCCGCCAACAAAGAGTTTTGTCGCCATAATACTTGCCCTTTTCCTCCCGGGGAACTGGTTGTCCAGCTTGCTGCTCCCCGACTCGGTTGATTTCCTGTAAATTCACGTCGCAGCGCCGTTTCGTTTGTTTACTATACCACATCCGGGACTGAGAACATGGCCACCCTCAAAGTGCTGCAGTTTACCTGCCACGATGACACCCTACAGGGTATGGTATTAGGCCGTTCTGTTTCGTGCCCACAGTGCCACAGAGGGAGATTTCTCATGTCCTGGCAAGTCCGAGACACCATGAAGAACCTTGCATGCGAGTATCTCGAGGGTTGCGAAACCCTCCTGAAGGATCTCCTCAGTGAAAAGCCGCTCAGGGTCTGGGGGACCGGCATGACCAAGTGCATCCCGATGGTGACCGATGACGAACAGGTGGCCCCCAAGCGCAACGCAGTCTATGACGTGATTGAAGAACGCAGCACGCTGATGCACTTCAGGGTGAATGTTCGCTGCAACGACAAGATCCGCCTTCTCACCGAGGGCAAAATACTCCTTGAAGCGGAGGGCAAGTGTGCGGATTGACACTCGTTCTTCCTCTGCTCGTTCTGCAAGCCTCTGGAGTGCAATGTCGGATACATCGACAGCTGTGACATTCCACCCCCGTTCTGCGAGCCACAGTGCATTCCTTCCCTCACCAGCTCCAAGATCGATTGCTGTCGATGGCTCGAGCGGAGTTGCACATTCCACAAGAAAGGGATCAGGTTCTGTCGACCAGACATGGTGGTGCTGTTCGTACCGCGCATTCCAGGTAGTTCGCTCAAAACTGTCGTGCATACAGCCATGGTATCACTGCAGCAAATTCGCGCTGTAGAGTGAAGGAAGCAATACTGCCAAAGGAGATGCCATGCAGCTTGATTTCCTCCTTCTCGCTGACAGAGCCGAAGTGCTCAACGGGAAGCTCTACATGATGGGTGGTGGCTTTGACCACATAGGAGTTCCACAGCTTCCCGGCATTCTGCCGTTCGACATTGCAGTCGGCATCTATGTTGACTATCTCGAAACGAGCGACACTCACTCTCTCACAGTAACAATCGAGGATGCAGACAATACTCCGCACATTGGTCCCATTACCATACCGTTTGCCACTGGACGCCCTCCAGGACTCCCCCCTGGCGATGGCATCCGTTTCATGGCAGTTCTCCGTGGGCCATTCCCGATATCAAAAGACGGTTCGTACCAGGCTGTCGCAGCCGTGAACTCTCACCGTTTCCCTGGTACACCATTCCGGGTCGTAGCTCCGCAATCACTCTCCACTCCATCAGGCGACTAACTGCAATACGCAGTACGGGCCCTGGCCAGGAGAGCCAGAGCCCGTACGCTGCCTGCTAGTGGCAACATGCTCACATCATGGTATCTGGAGACACTTTCCGAAGATGGAGATATCCGAGGAATGTGAGTACGAGCATGATGAAGGCACCGATGAATGCACCGATACTTGCAATGAGTGCAATCTGGGCCATCTGCCAGAACGCGTACGCCTCAAGAAGCAGTCCACGAAGCGTTGTTCCCTTGAAAATCGTATTGACCTGGCCTGCAAGCTTCGCATTCGATGGATCTGCCTGTGCCTTGGCACTGAGCTGGGAGTATGTCAGCCCGCCACCAATCTCCTTCAGGTGGACTGCAATGAAGTGGTTCGCGTATGCCTCTGCCTGCGGTCCAGTAAGAAGTTCCTGGCCAGCATACTGGTTGAGGTATGGTCCAATCTCAGGACTCGCAAGTTCCGGACTTCCCTTCACTGGGAAGAAGATTTTCTGCTCTGCCAGCTGGTCATGAACGTTCTGGCTTGCGAAATTGTACCCCCAAAGAAGGAGGCTCCCGGCAACAACGAGAATGATCGTGAGTATCCCGCCGAAGCTGGTGAGAATTCCATCAAATGTTCTCCGTTTCATATCGATTTCCCTTCACGTAAATATATCGTCCACGAGCAAACAGTGATGATGCACTTCCGACCATTCCTGGTGGAGCAATGCCATGTCCTGCCTGAAGACACCGCTCTGCCCAGGAGGACTGGTGTCCCTGCCAATCTCTCATCTTCCGGCCTCCATAACGTTCGTTCTGGAGAAGTATCCCTGTACATACTATACCATATCGCTTAACGTTCTGCTCCTTTATTAAGTATCGTAGTCCTATGTCTCTCTCTTCTCTGAAGGGCAGATAATGGACAGATGCGGTACATCATATACGGACCGGGAGCCATCGGCGGGCTCATTGCTGGCCTCCTTCATGAAGCCAGTCACGAAGTCATTGCTGTCGCACGTGGCCAGCACTTCGAGCGCATGCAGCGCGATGGACTCACTCTTGCAAGTCCTGATGGCACCCGTTCCCTCCAGGTGCCAGTCGTATCGTCCATTGAAGACATTACGTGGACAGACCATGACGTAATCATCTGTGCTGTGAAGTCCCAGGACACTGAAGGCGTCCTCGCAGCGTGCTCCCCTCTTGCTCCTCCCTCAACGCCATTCATCAGTGCCCAGAATGGGGTTGCCAATGAACAGCTTGCCCTTCGGTTCTTCCCCCGCGTGTATGGCATGTGCGTATTTCTTCCAGCCGAGCACCTCTCTCCAGGAATGGTCACGTACTACTCTTCCCCAGTACCCGGAGTGCTCGACATTGGATGCATTCCCAGTGGCAGCGACATGACAGCAGAGAACATTGCTGCTGATCTCAGCAGTGCGAGGTTCTCCTGCAGGACGACAGACAGGGTTCTCGCATGGAAACATGCAAAGCTTCTCAACAATCTCGCCAATGCAGTAGATGCGATATCCACTGAGGCTGCCAGGGAAGGAAGCACATATCATCGGGCACGAGATGAAGCCATGAAGGTGTTCAGTGCATGCGACATCACGCCCATATCGGAAGAAGAAGCGCGTGCACGGCGAAGTGTTCTCTCCCCTCCACGCGAGATTGCAGGATCACCCCGGGGAGGGAGTTCTACATGGCAGAGCCTTGCAACGCATGCATCCCGAACAGAAGTTGACTACCTCAATGGTGAAATTGTGCTACTCGGCCGTCAGCATGGCATTCCCACTCCAGTGAATGCCACTCTGCAGCGTCTTGTGTGGTCCATGGCACATGATCGGAGCAGCCCTGGCTCCATGCCCCTTGCTGTACTCATTGATGCGATTGCGGCTGCTGCCCTGGAGGAACCGAATTGTGGCTGTTGACTATGCTGCCATTGCTGCTGCACACACGCGCATACAACCGTACATTGTCCACACTCCTCTCATTTCAGGCGGAGATCTTGCTGAGAAGCTCCGGATAAACCTCAGCTTCAAGGCCGAATATCGGCAACGTACAGGGAGTTTCAAGCTTCGAGGTGCACTCAATGCTGCCCTCCAGCAGCCGGATGCAGCTGGCTTTGTAGCAGTCTCTTCAGGAAACCACGGGGCTGCTGTTGCCTATGCAGCGACACTGCTCCATAAGCCAGCAATCGTAGTCATGCCCGCAGACAGCAATGCAGAAAAGATAGCTCTCGTTCAATCCTTTGGTGCCCGAATTGTCAGTGATGGTGTAACTGTGGCAAATCGGGAGGATGTGGTCACAGACATCCAGCAGTCAACTGGATACGCCCTTATCCACCCATTCAACGATGAACGTGTCATTGCAGGACAGGGTACGGTTGGATGTGAAATCCTCAGTGATGGTTCGCCTCCTGAGGCAATTTACGTCGCTGTTGGCGGTGGTGGCCTCATCAGCGGAATCGCCACGGCCGTAAAGGCGCTTCACCCAGGAACCCGGGTAATCGGTGTGGAACCTGAGTCTGCCAATGATGCAGCACGGAGCTTTTCCAGCCGGACTCTCGTTTCACTTGATGCGCCGCCGGAGACCTTGGCTGATGCAGTGCGTACCATGCACCTTGGAAGCCTCACCTTTCCCATCCTCCTTGACAAGGTGGACGCCATGGTAACAGTGACTGAAGAAGACATTGCAAAAGCCCATGAGATGCTACTCGCACATCTAGGAGAGAACATCGAGCCCACTGCTGCGCTGGCATGTGCTCCACTGCTCACAAACACTCCGCCACACGTGAAGTCCGCATGCGTGGTCCTGTGTGGAGGAAACTGGTCCCAACCAGCAAAAGATCAGTCAGATGCAGCTGCGGACACTTCGGGCAGTTGAGCGCCTTGTGCTGATCATTCGCCGGCAGGGCTGCCACGCTCAGAGCACGAAGAGTACTAGTACCAAACCTTCCTCTGTGTACTCGGCTGTGTAGCGCCCTGGTCTGTCCGTGGTGCATGGGGCACATCGATGCGTGCAGACTCCGATGCTACGCAGGAGGGACACAGCTGTGCGATCCTCCCATCGAGAATCACGCTTGCAAGTCGATATACTGCAGTCTGCGTGCCACAGTTGTCGCACCGTTCATATACTGCCATGCTCTTCTCCTCGCCAACCTTCAGGCACACATCTCGGGGAGACAGGACTCGAACCTGCGACCACTGGTCCCCCAGACCAGTACTCTAACCACCTGAGCTACTCCCCGATGGAGTCTGCTAAGGCACAGTGTAGCGAATTCCTCGAAGCTCACCACTTGCAGAACGCTGGAGAAGAGACTCGAGAGCCTGACCCGTGGGAACCTGACCAAACAGCACATCATGCACTGCAAAGGTTATTGGCATGTCATCCCGCGAGAGTCCACCACTAGCAACCAGTGCGCGAGTTGCTGCAACTCCCTCTGCAACCATCCCATGAAGCGAGACCAGGGCCTCGTCAAGTGATCTTCCCCTTCCAATCGCTTCTCCAAGTCTGCGGTTGCGGGAGAGCGGACTCATGCAGGTTACAAGACAGTCACCAAGTCCTGAAAGGCCTGCAAATGTCAGGGGGTCTTTGGCCCGTGTCATGCCAAATCTGACCATTTCCGCAAGCCCTCTTGTGATGATTGCTGATTTCCCGTTGTCCCCGATCTCGAGCCCATCACAGATTCCTGCTGCAATCGCAATGATATTCTTCACTGCACCGCCAATTTCCACACCGACTGGATCATCGGAAGTGTACGTGCGGAGCGTCGATCCGAGGAACATCTCCTGGATGCGAAGCACAGTCTGTGCATCATTTCCTGCCACTACTGCTGCTGCAGGGAGCCCCTCAGCACATTCCCGGGCAATTGTTGGTCCGCTCAGCACGACGATTTGGCCAGAAAATGCAGCACCCAGTTCATCAGAGGCGACCTGGGACATGGTCCGGAGAGTGCCTGGCTCAAAGCCCTTTGCTGCACTCACCAGCACTGCACCTTCCCGGATCAGGGGTGCAAGCAGTGCAGCAGTATGTCGAAGATGCTCGGAAGGAACAGCAATGACGATGCAGTCCGCACGTGGAACACTCCACTCCCAGTCCTCTGTAATCACAACGGTTGCAGGAATGTGCACTCCTGGAAGGTATCTCGCATTCTCATGAGCATCTCTCAGTGCTGAGACATCTCGTGCTGTCCGCCCAAGGAGTGTCACAGAGGAATGAACCTGTCCCAGCAGACACGAGAGTGCTGTCCCCCAGGATCCACTCCCAACGACAAGGATGTTCATCACGCATCGTCCGCATGACGCTTGCGGACAGTGAAATGGATACGGACACCAGGAAAGGCAAACACGGACCTGATGCGGTTCTCGAGATACCTGAGGTAGCTGAAGTGGACGAGTTCAGGATCATTCACAAAGAGGACTACGGTTGGAGCATTCGCCTCTGCCTGTGTCGCATAGAGAATCTTGAGCCGCCGTCCGCGTGAGATGGTTGGCGGATGGGATGCTACTGCATCCCTGATGAGCTCATTGAGCATATGAGTTGGCATGTGAGTCCGCCGGGACTGCGCCACATTTCGTGCAGACTCAAGTATCTTCAGGAGATTCCTGCCCTCAAGCGCACTTGCAGTCACAATCGGTGTGCCTGGGATGAAGGAGAAGTCATGCCGCAGCTGATTGAGAAATGCTGGATCCTCCCGGGTCTCCTGATCAAGAAGGTCCCATTTGTTGGGCACAAGAACCACGCCCTTCCCCGCATCGATTGCATAGCCTGCAACATGTCTGTCCTGTGAGACAACACCCTCGTTTGCATCGATTACAAGAATTGCGACATCGCAGTGCTGGAGTGCACGAAGTGCACGAAGTACTGAATACTGCTCTGCATTCGTTGAGACAGCACCATGCTTCCGGATGCCAGCAGTATCGACAAGGCGGATTCGCTCTCCACCGAGTTCGATGATGGTGTCGATTGCATCCCGTGTCGTGCCCGCAATCGGGGATACGAGTGCTCGCTCATCACCGACAAGGGCATTGAGGATGGAAGATTTCCCCACATTTGGACGCCCAATGATGGCAAAGGCATACTCCACTGCAGTTGCTTCCTCAGCAGTGCTCCGCTCTGGCAGATGCTCAATCACGGCATCAAGGAGATCTCCTGTTCCCTGGCCGTGGAGTGCACTGATGACTATGGGCTCTCCAAAGCCAAGCCGGTAGCACTCAGTGATGTCGGGATATCTCGCCTCCCCCTTGTTCGCCACAAGGATGAGCGGCTTGGCGAGCTTCCTCAGACGCTCAGCGATCTCCTCATCTTCTCGCGTGATCCCGTCCCGGACATCAATCATGAAGCAGATGACATCCGCATCATCGAGAACCCGGTGGGACTGCGACTGCATTGCCCGGAGAAGCACATCCGGCTCATGTTCATCAGTCACAAGACCTGCCGTGTCGACAATGGTGAATAGCGTTCCCTGCCATTCCGTGAGCCCATAGATGCGATCCCGTGTGAGACCTGGCTGGTCGTCAACGATGGAATGCCTGCGGCCAACAAGCCTGTTGAACAATGTCGACTTTCCCACATTGGGCCGACCAACAAGTGCAACTATTGCACTCCCATGGTGCTCCGCCTCATCCGACCACATCCATGCGCCTGCACCGCGCTGCATGCGAGCGACTGTCGACCTGGAACGTGAACGTGGCACAGCAGTGTCCCCCAGTACTTTCGGACAAGCAGGCCGTTACGACTTCTTTCCAGACTTCGGTGCATCCTCATCCTCGAGATGGAAGCCTGCACCCCGCTTCAGCGGTTCCGGGAAGATGGCGATCACTTCCGCTGGACGCACAAACAGCGAACCATCCATTCCTGGGAGCTCAATGAATCCAGTCGGCTGGGTAAGTGCAGAGAGTATCTCGAGGGCCTCGTTCACCGAGTATCTAATGGGAACATCGGCTCCGGAAGTGAGGCGAATAATGGACATGAATGGTCTCCTTGTATGGGATCAGCCCTATCGTATCGTGTTTTCCTGCTGACAGGGAGTGGAAAAGGAATGCTACGCCTGTGCTGCTGCAGCCACTTTCCGTGATGAGGTTCTGAAGGAGCTGTGGCCAAGGAACCGTGCAGTCTCTCCAAGATCATGCTCGATGCGAAGCAGCCTGTTGTACTTCGCGACACGCTCAGAGCGGGAAGGTGCACCTGTCTTTATCTGGCCACAGCCTGTTGCCACTGCAAGATCCGCAATGGTTGTATCCTCGGTCTCTCCACTACGGTGGCTCACAACACACCGGTAGCCAGCCTCACGTGCAATCCGCATTGCCTCGAGCGTTTCAGTCAGCGTTCCAATCTGGTTGAGCTTGATGAGCACTGCATTTCCGCACGAGAGCTCAATCCCCTTTGCAATGAGCTTCGGATTTGTAACGAACACATCGTCACCCACGAGCTGGACTGTATCCCCAGTGTCCCGTGTGAGATGAGCCCACCCATCCCAGTCATCTTCAGCCATTCCATCTTCGAGAGAAATGATGGGATAGGAAGAAATCCACTTCTTCCACCGTTCCACAAGCGCATCTGATGACAGACGGACACCCTCGCCTTTGAGTATGTACTCTCGTGTCGCGCCATCCCAAAGCTCGGATACTGCTGGATCGAGTGCAAGGGCAACATCAGTTCCTGCACGGAATCCTGCACGCTCAATTGCCTCGAGAAGTAGTTCAAGTGCTGCCTCATTCGTGGGGAGATCTGGTGCAAAGCCACCCTCATCTCCCTGGCCAGTTGCAAGTCCACGCTCATGGAGAAGGCTCTTCAGTGCATGGAAACACTCAGCCCCATAGCGAAGTGCCTCGGAAAACCTGTCTGCACCAGCTGGCACAATCATGAATTCCTGGAAATCGATAGTGTTCTCTGCATGCTTCCCCCCGTTGATGACATTCATCATCGGCACAGGAAGGATCGCTGCATGCGTACCTCCGATATACCGGTAGAGAGGCAATCCTGCTTCTTCTGCAGCAGCATGTGCGCATGCGAGGCTCACTCCAAGCAGTGCATTTGCACCGAGGTGGTGCTTGTT
>DAIDIX010000027.1 GCA_027451645.1 Candidatus Dormiibacterota bacterium
GGCACCAGACGTCACAGCTGACTGGGCTGCTGCCTGGGCGAGTGTGCTTGCCTCGAAGTCCGCATCAAGATCGACTACAGCACAGAGAAGCCAGAACAGGAGAAGTGCGAAGATGAGGGCAAAGGTGATGATGACCTGTGCAGATCCCGATGCTCTCCCTGTGTGAAGGTGTCTCATGATGTCTGCCTGAATGGAGGTGGAATCGCTTCTGCACGTGCTGTGAGAGTGGGATCCCAGAAGATCGTGAAGCCAATTGGCGTCTCAGAGAAGTGTATGGTGACATGTGCAGTGCAGACATTCACTGGTGCACCGGCACTGTCCGTGTTCGCTCCGAGGTCACAGGTGAAATCTGCCAGCGGAGGCGGTCCCGCTATCGTAATGGGAACGCCTGGAGCACCACCAAATCCGGGCAGGGTTGCTGATGTGCAGAGGGGAGACTGCTGGTACGTGAGGTATCTGTTGTAGAAGCTCATTGTCCCGTAGAACGACTCAGCTGCATATCTGCAGTTCGTCAGGATGTTTCCCGTGTAGAGACTGGATCCATTCAGTGCACAGCAGGATGTCCCGGGTGCATCGTACTGCCGTGTATCCGCCTGGAAGCTGGACTGTGCTGCAAGCTGGAGTGCAGTCTGCACCTCCTGCTGTGTCTGCACCATGACCATGAGACCAATGAAGCCCATGATGAGGTAGAGCGTCACGGGAAGAACGATTGCCATCTCTACGACAGCCTGTGCACGCTGCGAACGGGATCGTCTCATGACGAATACCGGATTGCATGGGTGACGACTCCCACATCAAGTGGAATGCCGCCCCACTTCCAGCCGAGATTCGCAATGGGAGGAACGAAGTCACTCATGTATCCCACAACCTCGACACGCACAATGGGAGATCCTGGTCCTCCAGATGTAGTTACACAGAGGGCAATTGTCGATGGACCAAATCGGCTTGCAACCTCGCTTGGTCCTGCATACCCGCCAGACACACCAGGAGGACAGGGAAGGCCAGTTGGCCAGGTGACTATCCGTGTGGCAAACAGTGCCTGGGAGACATGGCTCTTCACAAGATTGAGTACTGTGGAAGTTGCAGGTGCAACCTGGGAGTTCGCTGTGCCGCTTGCAGAAACTGCAAGGCGTGCTGCCTGTTCTGCAAGGGAGATGCTTCCCTCACTCTCGATGCTCCAGAGGGCTGCATCGATTGCAGTGAACACGCAGATGAAATACAGGGGTGCAATGAGAGCAAACTCGAGTGCAGTCTGGCCACGGAACCTCCTGCGCTCCTGGGAATGACGCCTTCCTTCCGGGTTCCGACCATTCCGTTGGCCGTCTCGCAGCCATTTTCCTGCGCCCACGATGCTGCTCCTACAGTCCAAGCTGGCCAATGCCGCTCTTCTGGACATCCTGCGATGTAAGCGGTGCTGCATTGCGGGGTGCCTGGACAGGAGGGACTGAAGCATACTGCGTCACCTGCCAGTCGAAACCGAGCGAGATTCCAAGGATGCCGGACTCGCTCGGTGGTACACCGTAGCTCTGGAGGATGCTCGACAGAGCTGAGAAATCGATCTTGAAGGGAAGGGAACCAGTGAACTCCATGGGAAGGCCAGTTCTCTCATCGAGAAATGCATCGAACCTGCCATGACCAACGCTCACGATGTTCGACGAGTTTCCAAGAAGTGCCTGGATTCCGTTGAGCGAGGAGCCTGAGGGGAGTGGCACCTGCTCAAGTGAGGTGACCATATCATTGAGGAGTGATGTGTCGATCGGAAGCATGTAATGCTCATCATGCGTTCCTGCAACAGTCGATGTTCCAGCCCGAACAAGGTGCTGCTGTACAAGGTTGCCCAGTACTCCAACTATGAAAGGAGCAGCAGTCGTGAGGCCACCCACAGTGGGCAGCTGGGTTCCGAGTGACGACAGGCTCCCCGATTTCCAGGTCGATCCACCATCAGTGCTGAGGTAGAGCTTCTGTCCAACGATCCGGATGATGCCATGAACAGGGGAGGCTGTGGGCGCAGTGGGTGTTGTCTCGGCCGTCATGGTGAGCGTGTACCGGATCTCCACATCTGATGGTCCAGCCGATACTTCTGTGCCAGAAAACGAAATGGTCGTGGATGGTGCCTGTGCAGCAGTTCCACCCGTGATGACTTTCGCCTGTGAGCCATCAAGCTGCTCATGAAAGGCAAAGTCTGCAGTATACGGATGACTCGGCAGTGCGGCCAGACCATCAGTGAGGGCCACTGCAGGACTCTTTCCTGCAAGGACATTCGTCACTGTGCTGCCACATCCTGCAAGAACAGTCACACAGACAGCTGCTGCAAGGCTTCCTGCGAGGCGGTGCCTCAGTCCCATACGCTCATCTCCGCTGTCACAGTCCATGTTGCAGGACCATGTATGTGAAGCCATCGTACCACTGGAGGAATCTCAACTCCCAGACTGTGATGCAATTGTCAACGGAGAAGGGCTTCAAGATCTGTGGGCTGCTCAACAGGCGGAGAGCATACACCGCCCTCGCAGACAAAGGCCCGCACCAGATCGCCTGGAGTCTCCCTACCCTCAAGTATTTCCCACGGTCCCTCCACTCCTGCAAGGAGAATCTCGTTCGGGGAGAAGCCATGGCCCACTCTCAGGCGGAGAGGAGAGAAAAACGGATTCCTCATGTTCCCCGTGATGATGATCTCCCTCGGCAGATGATCCATGGCATCGCACGCTGCAATGAGGGAAGCATGGGAGATGGGATCCCGGAATACGTCTTTGGGCAGGCGAGCACGCTCCTCCTCAAGAACTGCCTTGATGGAGGCATCGCCAGTCACCCGTATGACGAGATCGAGTGCACGGAACGCTGCTGCAACTGGAGATGGCGTGCTCTGGTCCGCATGCGTTGTCTGCTGGAGCTGGAATGGTGGAACTGGAACATCCGTATCGACAAAACCCTGCTCCCGGGTACGGAACCGTGTGCACATGTCCCTGGCAATGGCATATGCACGCTCAATGGCCCTGCCATCCCCTACTGCACCGCCTGCACGGATGAGTGCCTCCACGACAAGTGCAGCATCGAGCAGCCGGAGTGGAGATGCGCCTCCATCCATGATGGGTGTGTGATGCACGAGCACACCGCTGGTAGCTTCACGGAGAATACGGCTGCAGGTTTCATGTGCGAGCTCAAGATACCATTCATTCCCAAGGAAGAGTCCTGCCTCGACCATGAACAGTGCCCCAAGAGCATTCCAGTCAACGATGAAGAGCTCTCCCCGTGCTGGCCCTGGCCGTGACGACCTCGCTTCTGCCAGATTGCCAAGAGCAAAATACACCTCTGCAAGGCAGTCCTCAGGAATGTCCCTCTTCCACGTAACAACGAATCTTCCACTGGTGGCTTCGCATGCAGGATCCCCTATGCCAAGATGCGGAGCCACAAGGTCTGCATTCTTTCCCACAGCATTTCGGAACTCTTCCACTGTCCAGGTGTAGAATGCACCCTCCCCTGCAGCAGTATCCGCATCGAGTGAGCTTGCGAATCCGCCCCCGGGTAGGTGAAACCGATGTGCAAGACATGCAGCCAGGTCATTTGCAGCAATCCTGTTGTCCTCCGTCCTCCATGCCTGTGCAGCATGGATGAGGAGTCTCCCAATGAGTGCCTGGTCGTAGAGCATCTTCTCGAAGTGGGGAATGTGCCATGCAGGGTCGATGGTGTACCGGTGCATTCCTCCTGCAACAACATCCCGGATTCCTCCGTGGATGAGTGCATCAACCCCCCGGTGCGCAATTTCCCGGGCATCTCCCCTTCCATCGCGAACTCCCCAGGTAAGCAGGAGGTCCACAAGTTCAGCATGAGGAAACTTCGCTCCCGTGCCGAAACCGCCATGCTCCCTGTCCTCACTTCGCGAGACTGCATCAATCATCTCCTGGACAGGAAGTCCATCCTGGGAAATGCCTGCAGGAGAAGCTGGATGGAGACGGGATGCGAGATGGTCTCGGACAGTTGACCGGAGCGCAGCAATCTCATCCCGTTCCGAGTTCCAGGCCCCGAGCGCTTCCTCGAGGACATCATGGAGGGAGGGAAGTCCATGACGTCGGGATGCAGGAAAATACGTACCTCCCGCAAACGGAGTTCCATCCGGAGAGGCGATGACTGTCAGGGGCCAGCCTCCTCCCATGCCGAGCGCATTCATTGCGGACATGTACGAGGCATCAATCTCGGGAAGCTCCTCACGATCCACCTTGATTGCAACGTAGTGCTCATTGAGAAAACGCACAGTCTTCTCGTCAGAGAATGCCTCATGTGCCATGACATGGCACCAGTGGCAGGCCATGTAGCCGATGCTCAGGAGAATGGGACATTCCCTGCGCTGCGCTTCCTGCAGTGCATCATCACAGTAGGGCCACCAGTCAATTTCCTGGTCTGCATGGAGTGCGAGATATGGACTCCTGGATCCACTGAGACGGTTCATGGACATGATCCTCCTGATGTCAGGATGGTGAAGGTGAGGGGCTGCTGCCACCAGCAGGAGTGGAGACTGGTGTGGGAGCTGTGCACGTAGGAACAGGAGGAACAATGGTCACGGAACCAAGAGACTGGCTGCCACCTGCTGCTACTGCAGCTCGGATGCATGTTCCCCGCAGGATTGAAGACCGTGGCACGACTGAGATCTCTGTAAGGAGGGTATCTGACGGAATGTCGACTCGTACTGTCTGTCCACTCCTCGTCATGATGGAAACACTCTCTCCAGTCACATCCGTGATCTCTCCCTGATATGTGGCAATTCCTGCAATGGAACTGTAGACACTCCGTGATCCCCTGAGGATGGCACCTGGAGGCAATGCTCCTCCGCAAGCAGTCCCAGCAGCAGGAAACACCACAGGATTTCCTGCAACAAGGGCCTCTGCACCTGTCGTTCCCTGGGTTGCAAGAAGGTTGATGCACCGGCCCTTTTCAAGCACTGCTGTTGTTGCGGAGCGTGCCTCGTACACATGGGTCCCCCACGGGAGTGTCCAGGATGACACCGTGCTGTTCCGGCTTCTGAGCTCCAGCTCCTCCTTCTCAAACAGCACAACGGTTCCCTGTGCCCGAAAGCTGGCTGCTGCTGAAGGCGAGTGAAGTGCATGAAGCGGCGTGACAATGGGTGTTGTCGTTCCACATGCAGCAAGCACTGAACCAGCAGCCACCATGGCTGCTACCCACCCCAACCATTCATGCCTTGGGATATTCATGCGACTATGCTCTCTGCGTATCCGTTACGGTTGTATTACAGCGTACTCCCTCTCCCATCCCGGGTCGCAAAAGGACATAAGTATGGAACATGCTCACGACAACCCATCCACGTACGGGGATCTCCTGAACGATCTTGCCACCTCGAACAGGAGTCTCCGTGAGCACATCCCGGAAGTGTTCCGTGGCTACGCAGCAATGAGTGGTGCTGCCATGGGAGATGGAGCGTTTCCTCGCAAGGTGAAGGAACTCATAGCGCTTGCCATGGGAATCACTGCACGCTGTGATGGCTGCATAGCATCCCATGCACGGGGAGCTGCAAAGAGTGGAGCCACACCCCAGGAAGTCGCAGAAGTGCTGGGCATTGCAGTCATGATGAATGGTGGCCCAGGCACTGTCTATGTTGCACGTGCCTGGGATGCGTATCGCGAATTTGCTGGAGAGTCCCAGTAGGATTCAGTCCCAGAGGAGTGAGGCATTGCAGAGGATCGTCTCCTCGCGATCCGGTCCGACCGAGATTGCAGCAGACGGCACTCCAACCAGCTCTTCAAGATGGGTGACATAGTCCCTGCACTCCCGGGGAAGCTCCTCCCTCGATCGGATGGTGGAAATGTCCTTCTGCCAGCCCTTCTGCTCCTCATATACGGGCACGCATGCAGCAAAAGCTCCAAGATCCGATGGTGGGTAGGAGTACGATGCATCCCCAGCCTGGTAGGCGCCTGCAGTGCTGATTGTCCCGAGCGTATCGAGCACATCGATCTTCGTGATGACCATAGCTGTCATGCCATTCACCCGTGCACTGTACTGTGCCACTGCTCCATCGAACCAGCCGACCCTTCTCGGCCGTCCTGTCGTGACTCCGTACTCATGGCCACGCTCCCTGAGCAGTGTCTCGAGCTCTCCTGTCACCTCAGTGGGAAATGGACCTTCTCCAACTCTGGTCGTATAGGCCTTCACAATCCCGATGACACGGGTTATCGCAGTTGGTGGAATGCCTGTTCCTGTGCAGGCACCGCCTGCAGTGGGAGAGGAGGAAGTGACATAGGGATACGTGCCAAGATCGATATCGAGCATTGTCCCCTGGGCACCCTCAACAACAATGCGCGCTCCCTTCCGAAGAGCCTCATCCGTCATTGGAAACGTGTCAACGATGTACGGACGGAGGAGTTCTGCCTCCTCGAGGAGTGCCTTCCGCTCCTGGGCAACATCACAGACACGATCAGGGCTCACCAGCTCGAGCTGCCGGTTCCGCTCTTCAATGAGTTCCGTAATCCGTTCCGCAAGGCGATCCCCGCTGCGGAGATCTCCCATCCTGATGCCCGTCCTTCGCACCTTGTCCTCGTAGGCTGGTCCAATCCCCCGGTTCGTTGTCCCGATTTTCCGGGATCCCCTAGCCTGCTCCTGCGCACCATCAAGACGTGGATGGTACGGCATGACCACATGAGCTCTGTCACTCACGAGAAGATGGGACCGGACATCAACTCCCATGGACTCGAGCAGCGATATCTCCTTCACAAGCTGTGCAGGATCCACGACAACTCCGTTTCCCAGGACGGATCGGGTTCCTTCGAGAATGCCGCTCGGTATGAGGTGGAACTGGTAGGTAGTGCCTTTGACGACCACAGTATGCCCTGCATTGCTTCCGCCCTGGGACCTGATGACGAGATCAGCATTCCGGGAAAGCAGGTCAACCACCTTGCCCTTTCCCTCGTCACCCCACTGTGCTCCGACAATGACTGTCACGGACATGCCCATCTCCCCGTACACTGATACCGACTCCACAAGCGTAGCAAGGAGATCTGATGGACCGTCCAGTTGCCCCCAGCCCGAGTACTTCTCTCATTCTCGCTGGTGGCGTGTGCACCATCCTCCTTGCAGCAGCACTCTTTGTTCCCATGCTCGCAGGGGATCCCACAGCGCTGGATCCCTATCTGCTCAGAATGACCATTGCAGCTGCAGTCTCCACAGCAGTTCTTGGCATTGTCGACAGAAAGCATCTCTGGATTCCAGGTGCACTTGCAACCATCATCATCGGCAGTGCCACGCTCTGGCTCTGGCTCATGGATGTTCTCCCCCACCTCCATCCATCCGTCTTCCATGATCCTGATGTGGCATTCACGCTCGGCATCCTCGCCCAGTGCATTGCAACCCTCGCAGGACTCCTCCTTCTCGGAAAGATCGCTCCTGAATGCCGACGCTGGTATGCGAGAGTGCAGCATCTTTCCCTGCCAGTGCTCTTCACAGGAGTGGGAGCCATCATCCTGTTCACGCTTGTCACATTCCTCCTCCCTGCATCACTCCTTGGAAGGTATGCAGTCGTGCCTGGTTCTCTGGGAACAATGCCTGTGGTCCTCCTTGCTGGCGATGCACTCCAGGGAATGGTGCAGGAAGTCCAGTTCCGTGGAGCACTCCTCTCCTGGCTTGAGGGAACTGTACGGCCATGGCAGGCCAACCTCGTTCAGGCATGCTTCTTCGGCCTTGCCCACATCGCAATCGTGTTCTACGCAGGCCCCGGCATTCCTCTCATCCCGCTTGCAATACTCCTCGGTTATGCTGCAGGCTGGCTCACGCAGAAGACAGGATCGCTCTGGCCAGCACTCCTCCTCCATGCATTCATCGACATCTGGGTGTCACTGGTCATCGTGCCAGGACTGTACGGAATGGGATGACCATGAAGCGTCTCCTCATCCTCATCCTTCTGCCATGCGCTGCCCTCCTCTTCCCTGTTCCTGTCGAGGGAGCTCTTCCCTGGTGGACTCCTGTGACTGCTGTACCCGAGGGTGTGCACTGCGCAACTGCACCGTGCTCTCCCCTCACACCGGGTGATCCTGTTTTCCTCATCTCCGGGACGACTGTCCTGAGACGCATTGGAACGAACACCTACCCTGAAGCTGCTGCACCTGTGCTGCCCTCGGGATCCATCCTTGCTGCACCTGCACTCTACCCGGGTACAGCTGTTGCAGCGACACCGGCCGGCACCATGTACCGTCGCAGCAGCAATGGAAAGTGGCATCTGTCCCTCCAGCTCCTTCCGAACCTGCCAGACATGTCCCCACCCCACATCACAGGCTGTGCTGCAATGCCTGGAACGCTTACTGGAGCTGTGTACTGCAGCACAGACGGGGACGGCATGTTTGTCACGACAGATGCTGGCATTACGTGGTACAGGGCAAATGATGGTCTCCCTCTCACTATTGATGCAGTGATTGCTGTGCCAGCTCTCCATGCCTTTGCAGCACAATCTGGCAACAGATGGTACATCCATGTCCTGCGCCCCCTTCCAGTACCGTCTCCACCCCGCCATCTCTCGCCACGTGGATTCTGGATCCTCACCCTGGGATCCATCATGGTCGCAGCTGTCCTGCTCCTTGTGCCCATCTGGCACTGGAGGGAGAAGCTTGTACTCCACACACAGTAGGGCCTAGGGTCCGCTTGCCAGCGTGAGTGTCCATGTGGAGCTGTACGTACCTGCATACGTGCTGGCTGGAACTGCAGCATTCCACTGGCAGTTCACCTGTATGTCTCCAAGTCCAGCATTCGTACTGTCGGAAAGGAACTTCGCTGCTGTGCTTCCCGGCAGTGAAAAGGGATACAGGTTGCCAAATGCAGCAACAGTACATGTTCCCGTGCCTGAACAGGATGATGTGGGCAGAGCTGTCACTGTGAAGTCGCTGTCAGAGAGTGTCTTGCCACTTCCTGAGGTAAACTGAGTCGAGGAGAGGGTGACACTCCACCCGTTTCCACTCCCCGTATTGTCTCCGACAACAATGGTCTGGGTTGCAGAGGTAGTCATATCGAAGCCGGTTTCGGTCACTGCAGGGAATGTGACTGCGTTTGCGGAAAGGAGCGAGAGGGTGCCACTGCAGACAGCCTGGGCTGCAGCAGGTGCACTTCCTCCCGCATACTGCTCGATCAGCGGAGTGTAGACCTGGGCATATGTTTCCTGTGTACCCACTGCCCACATGTCAGCATCCGAAATGCCCGACACTGCATTGAGAACATTTGATGCCTGGCCCGGATCCACAACATCACTGCCATTCCAGATTCCGGCAATCGCTTCTGGTGCAAAGCCGCCCTGTGGATAGCTTCCCACTGCATGCGCACTGTTTGAAAACGCAAGCACACCCCCAAGTGACGATCCTCCTCCGCATGCAGGAACGGGAACGTTCTCGAGCGACCATGAGCTTCAATTCCATGCCATTGCAAGCGGCATCTGCACAGAACCGGATGTCACATAGCCGACAGCCACAGCATTCGTTGCACTGTACGCAGAGATTGCCGTGAGGACATCATTCCCTGCGAGGTTTGGTGAGGGTACGACACTCCAGGACGTGCCATTCCAGTGCTCGATGAGTGAGGAGCTCACTCCAGATGTCTCCTGGTATCCGGCAGCCCACACGTCAGCAGAGCCTGTTCCGGACACTGCATTCAGCACATCAGCCTGCGTTCCCGGATCCAGGGGAGTCACCTGGGTCCACGATGTGCCGTTCCAGTATTCAGCAAGTGCAGTAAGCGTTGCACATCCGCCAAGAAGCCCGACTGCCCAGACATCCGAGCTTCCCCCATCCCAGACACCATTGAGCGTGGAGCCACAGCCTGAGGTGGATGGCGAAATGGCTGCAGGTGAGCTGATACTCCAGCTTGTGCCATTCCAGTACTCTGCAAGGATGTTCGGATCCCAGTTGTTTGCACTGTCACCATAGTTGCCGACTGCCCAGATGCTCGAAGGTGATGAACCTGACACAGCAGCAAGCTCGTTGTAGCTCACTCCCTGGTTGGGTGTTGTCGTGAGGTTCCAGCTGCTTCCGTTCCACACTTCTGCAAGGGTGATGTTCCGCGTGGGAGATGTAGCTGTGCCGACAGCCATGGCCGATGTGCCCGATGCTGCATATACCCCATTGAGATATGCCATGTCCGGTATTGTTCCTGAGGGAATAGGGAGTGTCTGGAGGATCCAGCTCGAGCCATTCCACATCTCTGCCAGGGGAGTGGCTTCTGTCTGGTAGGTATCGCCATATGTG
Source organism: Candidatus Dormiibacterota bacterium (assembly GCA_027451645.1). Classification (GTDB taxonomy): domain Bacteria; phylum Chloroflexota; class Dormibacteria; order Aeolococcales; family Aeolococcaceae; genus JAJZLL01. The sequence continues at coordinate 10,221 of DAIDIX010000027.1, forward strand.
CCAACAGCCATGATGGTACCGTTCGACATGATGCTGTCAGATACGAGAATGTTGTTGCATGTATTGGCATTCGCCCTCCCTGCAGTGCATCCCTCGGCTCCGTTGGCGTAGCTCCACGCTGACCCGTTGTACGTCACGATGGATGTCGGATCGGAGTTGTTCGAGTTTTCCTGGCCAACAGCAACCACATTTGATGCTCCTTGGGATGCCACTCCCGAGAGCCAGTACCAGGGCGATGCGGGTATCGAGTCCGTAGTCCATGTGCTTCCATTCCATGAAAAGGCAATGGATCCCGTATTGTATCTCCCTACAGCTATGACATCTGTGGAGCTCACTGCTGTCACCCCGTACAGCTCATCGCTTGTATACGGATCGGGAGGAAGAGTGACAGTCCAGGTGCCCGTGTTGTAGGTCTCTGCAAACGAATGGGTTCCAAGCGCATCGCTGTATGAACCGACAGCCATGATCTCCGATGTTGCTGGCAAGGCAGTGATGGCATAGAGATCTGTTGAGTCAGTTCCCTCTGCAGCAGGTGACATGCTTGTCCACGACGTGCCGTTGTACTGGAGGGCAAGAGGCACATCGACACCTGCAGCGTACACAGAGCCCACTGCCCAGATGTCCGAGGCTGATACTGCAGCAATGCTGGCAAGCGAGCCCTGGACAGCAGGTCCTGTCGTGGTCCACGATGTGCCATCCCAATGCTCGATAAGAACGTTTCCTGTTGAAGGATCACTGCCGACAGCCCAGACATTGTTCGATGCAAGTGCCACAACGCCTGATAGAGGACCAGCACCCGGAACTGTCGAGCTTGTCCATGCCGTACCGTTCCAGTGAACGATGTACTCCACAGACGTGTTTGATGTGGGACTGACATACTGTGCTGTTGATCCCACTGCCCAGCAGTCCGCAGTCGAGTCGCAGGACACCCCTGAAAGTCCTGAGAAGTCGCTTGAGGGATCTGCAGCTGCAACCTGGGTCCAGCCATCCGTTGCTGCGAATGCCCTGGGAGAGACTGCACTGTCCGTTCCCATACATGTCAGCACCAGCACGACTGCAGCCATCACTCGCAACGCCAGTCGCCTGCAACGGATTGCGTTCATGGTGTGAGTATAGTTGCAGCTCCACTCCTCGCTGTAGCTGTCATCATGCCGTCACTGGACCGTATGAACTGCATGCGGAAACCGGTATCGATGCCACTGAACAGCGACTTTCCGGTATTGTGGAGGTTGTGCACACTATCTCACGGTGTCACCGTTCCCACGGATGCCAATGACCATGTCCCTACGGTTCCGCGCACAGCGTCGCAGTGCTGTGCTTCTCCGCGCTTCGGCCCTTCTCCTCGCAGTACTGCTCGGGTTCGGGCTGCTGCTGTTTCCCCGTGTCGGAAATGCAGCTGGTTCCTCCTGGAACAAGCTTCCTTCCCTTCCCGGACTCCATGGAGGCAACATCTGGTCCATTGCAGTGGATCCTGCTACACCCAACATTCTCCTTGCTGGAACGGACAATGGCCTCTACCGGAGTGCTGACAGCGGTCAGACCTGGACCAGAGTCGCAGCTGCCACAGAGCGCGTATGGACAGTTGCATTCAGCCCGAAAGTTCCTAATGAGGTTGTTGCAGGTGTTGATGGAGCAGGCATTCTCGTGAGCATGGACAGCGGACTCTCCTGGAGGTCTGTCACACGTGGACTTCCAAGTCTCGATGTCCGCGCCCTTGCACTGGGACTCGATGGTGATGCTGCAGGAACAGCAGATGGAGTGGCACTGAGTCCCGATGGCATCCACTGGCAGCCAGCTGGACTCTCTGGATACGCCATCAGCAGTGTCGCTGTGCTCTCGAACCAGCCGAACCTCACCATTCTTGCGGGAGCAGACCGTGGTGCCATCAGCAGTGCTGCACTCTTCGAGGAATCAAACGGCAGCTCCACCTGGACTCCGCTCACAACGAATCTTCCTTCAAATGCCACTGTGAGCTCGCTTGCAAGCGGTCCAATGACAAAGCTCCAGCCGCTCCATCCCGTTGTTGTTGCAACAAGTGCAGGAGTCTATTTCAGTCACGATGGTGCTCACAGCTGGACTCAGGGAAGTGGCATACCAGCAGGAATAAGCCCGACAACCATCACCACTGTCGCGTTCAGTCCTCTTGATCCCAACCTTGTCTATGCAGGTGCTGATGCAGGAGGAAGTGCAGGTGG
>DAIDIX010000028.1 GCA_027451645.1 Candidatus Dormiibacterota bacterium
AATGAGCACATTCGCCTCCTCAGTCCAACTTGCTGCCCAGTTTCCATCGTGCACGGAGAGCTTCAGAACCTGATATGACCTTCCTGAACGTGAAATGAACTCATCCCCATCCTGAAGCCGCACTGCAATCTCTGCTGCAAGCTTCTGGCCATTCCTGCGCAAACGGTCGTCAGCAGTGGCAAGTTCCAGGAACTCGCCCACAAGCGCTCGGAGAGAATCATGGCGGTCATCCATGCGACCCATTGTACATATCAGGCAAAACCTTGCGTCTCACGGGAGCAGCTGGAGACTGGCACGAATCTGACCCTCTTCTCCCACGGATGTCTCACGGCAGTAGCAGCCAGCCCACCATGTGGAAAAGGTCAGGAAGCCGAGACTTCCTGACCTTCTGTACTGCAATTGTGGAAGTAGTCTAGCTGGCAGTCACTGTGATCGTTCCCTGCATGCCTGGATGGATCGTGCACTGAAACGGATACGTTCCTGGTGTCGTAAACTCGACAAACCACTGTGCTCCAGGATACAGGCCCTGAGATGTTGTCGAGAGCTCCTTGTGCCCAGTAATGGTGACATTGTGCGTGATCGAGTTTGCTGCCGGATTGGTGAACTCAACAATCTGGCCGACCTTCACTGTCACAGTCGCAGGAGTAAACTGCAGCGTGTCAGAGGCCTTGATGATGGCTGTTGGAGTACCTGCGAGATGGGTACCTGCCTTCCCTGCACTGTCAGTCTGCACAGCACTGCTCGACGAGCTGCTGTTCGAGGATGAGGTGGAGCCTGAGGGGCTGCTGCTCGGTGTACCGTTTCCGCAAGCTGCAACGCTGATCACTGTGGCTAGTGCGAGAACACCCACAGCGATACGATTTCTGAACGACATTCTGAACTCCTTTTCGTTCAATGACCATTCCATTCCTATACCGCTATCGTAGCGAATGGACGGATTGTCATGCGCTGGAGACGAATGCCCCTGATCTCAGTGTGTATCGTGATCTGGAAGCTCGAGATATTCCTTGCGAGCCATCCGGGCCCAGGCAACAAGAGTTGCGACAAGCCACACAAGACCCACTATCCACACGACTGGGATAAGGATGATCCCGACAAGTGTCATTGCCAGGGAAAGGGAGAACGACAGCGGAAGCCAGCTGTTGTTCGGCATATGGATGTGTTCTGGTGTCTCGGGGTGTGCCATCATCTGCTCCTAGCCGTGAATGAAGTGCAGGTAGACTCCTGCCCAGACGAACGTTGATCCCGTGAGCAGGAGAATGAGCACAGTGAGTGCTATTCCCATGCGCATGTTCCGTTTCGCGAGTTCTTTATCCATTCAGTGGTTCCTCCAGGTGCACTGATTATATATGTATCACACGATCGATCGACATCGCCAAGAAGAGAAGGGCGAGATAGGCTAGCGAATAGAAGAAAAGGAGTCGTGCATCAGAACGCTTCTGCGTAATGCTGCACCGGAGGGCAAGTCCAAAGAAGATGCCATCAAGTACAAGTGCACTCCAGAAATAGATCCAGCCGAATGACCGGATCGCGAAGGGAAGCATTGTCACTGCACTGAGAATGACGGTGTACAGCACGATATGGAGGCGTGTGAGCGTTCCTCCGCGGACTACGGGAAGCATGGGTACCTGGACTGATGTGTAGTCCTTGTCGAGGAGCAGGGCAAGTGCCCAGAAATGGGGTGGAGTCCAGTAGAACACAATGGCAAAGCACGCAAATGCAGCAAGGCCAATATGTCCCTGGACAGCTGCCCAGCCTACAAGTGGCGGAATGGCTCCTGCAGCGCCGCCAAGGACTATGTTGTTCGGGGATCGCCGCTTCAGCCACATCGTGTAGACGAACACATAGATAAGGAATGCACTGTCCGCCAGGAGTGCAGCCAGCAGATTGACACCAAGAAGGAATACTGCGTTCGAAAGGGCAAGGAGCACCATTCCGAAGATGAATGCATGGGCAGGACTGATGGTTCCCGCAACGAGCGGTCTCTCCCGAGTACGCTTCATCGTGCTGTCGATGTCGCGGTCGTACCAGCAGTTGATGACATTTGATGCTGATGCTGCAAGCCATCCGCCAAGGACAGTCGTTCCCACAAGGGCAAGCGAGGGAATTCCACGCTGAGCCATGACCATTGCTGCAACTGTAGTGATCTCGAGCCACACAATGATCATTGGCTTCGTAAGCGCGAGATAGTCAGACGCGACTGAAGCGAGGGATCGGTGCTGGACTGGTGTTGTCAGTGCATCTGAACTCACGCTGGACTCCGTTGCGGTGCAGCAGCATGTGCATCTTCAGCTTCGGGAGCATGCAGGCGTTCCTGCATCCAGATCCCCACGAGAAGTGCCACCATTGAACCCCAGAACAGCGTTGCAAACGCAAGGTGGAGTGTTTCCCAGAATGGAGCCATTTTCGTGACAGCCATGATGGCGCCAATGACGATCTGGAGGAGTAGGGTGACATTCACAAGCATTGCAGACATTCTGATGCGAGGGTCAGCCTTGTGTGAACCCATTGCAGTACCAGCAACAAAGCCGACAAAGAGAGCCACAACACCAGCGAGCAGCCTGTGAAAGATGCTGAGGGCTGCAGGACCAGTGGAAGGAATGGAGAAGCCAAGGCCTGTTCCGCAGAATGGCCATGAATAGCACGTGCCTGCAGCTCCAGGAGTATTCACGACAAGTGAGCCTGCAATGATGACAAGGTATGTGCCTACTGCTGCAATGATGGCAACCCTCAGACGACGCTTCCGGTACGGCTTCTCGTCACTCATTCCCTGTCCCTTCCTGTAGACACCCCCAGCACCAAGCGCTGTTGTCACTGCAATGCCAAAGAGAATCTCCGCATTTGCAAGATGGATGAAGACAAGGGGCCCGGCAAGATTGAGCTTTACCGTTATTGCGCCAAGTGCGACCTGGACAACAAGAAAGAGCAGGGTCAGTAGCGATCCCCACATGAGAACAGCAACATGCCGGTATTTCATGACTGCCCAGATGACAAAGACGACAACAGCAATCGTGAGGAGTGTTGCGAACATGCGATGGCTGAACTCGATCAATGTTGCAGCGTCAGGCTTCGGAAGAAAATGTCCGTTGCAGAGAGGCCAGGACCCTCCACCAGCTGAGCCACAGCCAGTTCCGCTTCCCGAGACGCGAACAATCGAGCCCATGACGATCGGGAAGAAGCTGATGATCGCGACCAGCCATGCCCATCGCACGACACCACGGCTCACTGATGCTGACTTGCTCTGCACGGTCGACATACCCATTACCCCTCACTCCATTTGTATGACAGTGCTGCTGATACTGATGCGTTGGGCATCAGTGCATCTGCTACGACGATGCTGCAGCGGCTTTTCCCTTCGATGCTACAGCTGCAAGCCGCATGTCACGGACTGGACGCAGGCTCTGAACTGCAGGAATCGTTGCGAAGTTGTACACGGGTGGAGGTGACGATGTTGCCCACTCGAGAGTGTTCCCCTCCCATGGATCATCCACTGCTGTCTTCGGCTTCCGCATCGAGATGACAAAGTTGATCATGAACACTGTTACCGAGATCGCGATGATGAACGCACCGAGAGTAGCTGTTGCATTGAGATCGCCCCATCCACGGTTTGTCGCATAGGTCTGGATGCGGCGTGGCATTCCAAGCACACCGAGAATGTGAAATGGCATGAACGTGACATTCGTGCCAATGAGCATGAGCCAGAAATGGATCTTGCCAAGCGTTTCATTGAGTGGACGTCCTGTCAGTTTCGGGAACCAGTAGTACATTCCTGCGAATACTCCGAAGACGCTTCCACCGAACAGTACGTAATGGATGTGGCCGACAACCCAGTAGGTGCCGTGGAGTGCATAGTCAACAGGCAGATCACCAAGGTACACTCCGTCAATTCCTCCAATGAGGAACATGAGGAGGAATCCGGCTGCAAAGAGCATCGGTGTCTTGAAATGGATCTTGCCACCCCACATCGTTGCCATCCAGCTGAAGATCTTGATACCAGTCGGCACACCGATGATCATTGTCGTGGCAGAGAAGAAGATTCGCACACTCATCGGAAGTCCCGTGACGAACATGTGGTGCACGAAGACCACAAATCCGAGAACAGCAATGGCTGCAATCGCATACACCATGCCCTTGTAGCCAAAGATGGGCTTTCTCGAGAACACGGGAATGATCTCGCTGATGATGCCGAATGCGGGGAGCACCATGATGTACACAGCAGGGTGCGAATAGAACCAGAAGATGAGCTGGTAGAGAAGGGCATTGCCACCATGCTGCGGGTTGAAGAAGTTCGTCCCGAACTGGCGGTCGAGAAGCACCATGAGAAGGGCGCCTGCAATGAACGGTGTTGCGAGAACGACAAGTGTTGCAGTGATCTCCGTTGCCCACACAAACAGAGGCATCTTCATCCATGTCATGCCCTTAGCACGCATGTTCCTGATGGTGACAAGAAAGTTCACACCACCAAGCATTGATGAGATGCCCACAATATGAAGACCAAGAATCCAGAGATCCTGGCCTATCTGGCCCGGGTTCTGCTCAGTGAGGGGAACATAGCCAGTCCATCCAGCAGCAGCAGCTCCCCCAGGCACGAGAAAGCCAGAGTAGATGATGAGTCCACCAAGCGGAATGAGCCAGAACGAGATGGCATTGAGGCGGGGAAATGCCATGTCCCGTGCCCCGATCATGAGGGGCACGAAGTAGTTTCCAAAACCTGCAAAGACTGGCACGATCCAGAGGAAGATCATTGTCGTTCCATGCATCGTGAACACCTGGTTGTACTGCTGTGCAGTAAGGAAGGAGTTCTGCGGCTCAGCAAGCTGAATGCGGATGAGGAGCGCCATCAGACCACCCACGAGGAAGAAGAAGAAGGTGGTGAAAAGATACATGATCCCAAGACGCTTGTGATCAACAGTTGTAAGCCAGCTGACAATCCCCCGTGTCTTGTAGTCACTGGTGACTGTGGAATGTCCCACTGTCGCGTCCATCACTGCCATTGTTTCCCGAGCCTCCTCGTCTTCGCTGCGGTTGAATGAGTTTGTGGTGTTCTCTGAATGCGGGTCATGCTGCAGGTGAGCAGATGTAGACCTTGTAGCCTGGTGAATAGCTTGCATTAGCCTTGCACGATGCCGCCCACTGGTCGTACTGCTGCGTTGTCATGGCATCGACCGTGATGAGCATCTGGTCATGACCAGTGCCACAGAGCTCAGTGCACTGTCCGTAGTACATTCCTGCAGTGGATGCTTCCATCCATGTGAAGTTTGTCTGCCCTGGAATTGCATTGATCTGTGCTGCAAGCTCAGGGACATAGAAACTGTGGTTCACGCCAGTTGGATACTCTGGCGGAGTGGGAAGCGAAATGACATTCATGTTCACAACGCTGTTGATCGGGATGTTGATCTGCTCGAAGGTGTAGGGGTGCTGGCCATTTGCAAGGGTGATGTTCTTGTACTCGTATTCCCAGAAGAACTGGTGGGCAATGACAACATCGTTGAGCGTGGGAGCTCCGCTGTGATTTCCCGGACCATTCGTGATGTAGTTCACATTTGCAGCGCCGATTCCGAAGAGAACCATGAAGAGCACAAACGGAAAGATGGTGTAGAGAGCCTCAAGCACAGGCTTCTCATGCCACTGCGCACCCTCTGAGGTATCCCCTTTCTTCGCACGGAACTTGAAGAAGGTGAAAATGAGCCCAAGGAATACTGCTCCACCAACGACAAAGGATGTCCACATCACTCCATAGAAGATTCCTGCCATCCGTGCCCCGCTGGGTCCCGCTGGATCAAGAGGCGATGCGGGAACGAATGTTGATGTCGCAACCCACTGCACTAGATTCACAATGCTGCACTCCTGCGTACATGGCCGAACTGCACTCGGCTCCGGATCTAATCACACCCCTCTACTATAGCCATTCCCCCGCAGGAGGTGCCGCACGATGCACAAGATGCCAAGCGCTACGCTGAAAGGTGTCGTGAACGGTCCTTCTCCTCGCAGATGCGCTTGAGTCGCTGGAGGTTTGCTGCCCAGATTTCGTGCAGAACAGGCTTTGCGGCTGCTCCAGCCAGTCCCCCTCCACTCCACCATGGGAAATGGATCTCCTCTGTCCAGACCACGTGTGTGGAGGATCCGTAGGCTTTCAGTTCAAGCGTTCCAGTGCCTTTCACACTCCCGAGATGCTCCATCGTGATGGATGATCCAGCCTTCCAGTCCGTGACACGCAGTACGTCTTTCGTTCGCAGGGGACCTATCTGGGTGAGACATTCTATCTCGGTTCCCACTCCCTCATGCTGTGGTGAGCGAAGACGGATCTCCTTCGCATCCTGCATCCAGTTCACATGGCTAGTGAGATCCCTCACATCATCCCAGACATCTGCAATGTGACAGTGGATATCAACTGCTACACGTGTCCGCATCAGTGTGTCCCCGCAGAATCCTGCAGCTGCAAGGATGGCAGTGCTTTCACTTCATCCATGGCTGCGTTACAGTCCGCATCCTCTGCTTTACAGCATCAGTAACCCTGACATTGGTGACAGCAGCATTGTTCCACGTCCCTCTGCGGAACGGTGGAAGTGTTGGATCCACCACGATATCCTGCTGTGCGGGAGACTCCTCTGGGCGTGGCCTGTCAGTCATCGTTGTTCTCCTTTCACCTGGATTGCTCACCTCATGATACCGGGGAGCAGCAGCCCTGCAGCATTGCGTTTCCTATACGTGAAAGAACCACCACTTCTCGTGCTCGTCTGTGCCAACGCGTAGCGCATGTGCACTCCGGTACGTATCCACAGCTGCGCTTGCCCAGAAGAACAGACCGAGTATGAGGGCAAGAAGGCCAACGACAGCCCCGAGCAGGCTCACTGCAAGAAAGAGAATCCCCTCATGGGCTACCAGAAGATTCGGTCCAACTTCCGCACCGAGCCAGAATATTCCAATTCCCGCTGCCATCGATATAACAGTGGCAGGGAAGTAGAATCGTGACTTGTATGCCTGTCCGTTTGCAATCTGTCCCACTCCTGGAACGATGGACAGGAGAACTCCCCTGCGCTTTTCGAGCGCAACAAGTTCATGTTCCCCCTTCACCTCTGCCCCAGATGCCATCAGTATCTACCGTGACCGGAAAAATGCCCGGTAGAGATACGAGGCAGTGAGAAGAAGCGTGCCAAACGACCAGAGCCCTGCGAACAGGAGGTCGCCCCAGCCAGCATCACCCGGATACAGCGAGCCGAGAATCGGTGCCATTGCCTTCTCCCTTCAATTGATACCTGTTAGGAACCGTGCGTACTAGTGGGCCTTGAACTGCTCAAGGTAGTTTTCACCGAAGATGATTAGCACAGTGAGAACAAGGAGACCCACAAACACAATTGTTGTGCCGATGACATCCCGCCAGACTGTAATGCGTTTCATGACTGTTCTTCCTCTCCCATTCCCTACGGCAGTGTCTGATAGTTTTCCCAGTGCCGGATGAACTGGGTCATGAGCACAATCTGCTGTTCACTGAGCTTTCGTGTGTAATGCTGCTCGAAGGCAGTGACATTTCCTCCATCCACCATCGAGGACTGGTCTCTCCCTGGTGTGTACGTGAAGTCGCTTGCAATGCTTCCCCAGGCAGGCATGACGCTTCCATAGTGCTCAAAGCCAGTGAAGCCATACTCGATGCACCGATAGTAGTAGTCCTCGTTGTAGAATCCCAGCCTGTCCTGACTGTTGAGTGGCGGTCCTACTCCACCACCACCCTGGATACCATGGCAGCTGATGCAGTACTCGTAGTAGATTGCAGCACCTGCACTCCAGCTGTATTCGGGATTGATGATGAGGTTCTCATGTGCATCTGTCTGTGTGAGAGCAAGACGGTTGCCGTTATGGCAGACAATGCAGCCTACTTCACCGATGCTGAGCTGCTGGCCCGGCTTGAGACTGTCACAGAGGAATGACGGGAGGAACCCTGGAAGATTCGCTGCCTGGAGCTGGGCAACACCCTGTGCATTTGTTGCCGTTCCAAGATATGAATGGAATCCATCCGATGTCGCATATCCAGATGGCCCGTATGTATCACAGAGCTGAGCATTGACATATGCAGGGTGATGCCCTGTGAGGTTGTACTGCTTCTGCAGCTGCTTTGCATTCGGGTCGTACTGGAAGAAGTCCTGCGAGATGCGCGCAGCAGCCACGTTCGGGTTGATCGTGGCGATGTCAGGAACATGGCAGGAAATGCACCGTTCCGTCTTGTAGTTCGGGAAGGCAAAGCTTCCACCCTGTGATGCCTCAGAAAATGTCGGAAACAGCTGCTGTACTCCGGTAGTTATGCCCTGGGCATGATACTGGTTGATGTATGTCTGCTGGATGCTGACATACGACCTGGCACTGTTGTCCTGCCACGCTGCATAGCCAATAAGCCCAACGAAGAGGACACTCAGTACGAGAAAGAGCACTTTTGACTTGTTCATGTGGCTATACCTTAGAGTTCAAACCCGGGTGACCAAGTACCTGGCCCCAGTACCAGCTGAAGTTCGGTCCACGGAAGACCGTTCCGATGATGACAAAGGCAACAGCCATCGTGACGTAAATGGTGAACAGCCCGATGGCAAGCTTCCTGTCCTCCGGCCTTCGGCTCGGGTTCCTGTCGAGATATGGAACGAGCACCATGCCCACGAGCACCATTCCTGGGAAGATGACACCTGCCATGACAGGTGGGAATCTCTCAAGGAGTTCCTGCAGGCCCAGAAAGTACCACGGGGCCTTCGCAGGGTTGGGGGTGACTGCAGTGTTTGCTGGCTGCAGGAGCGGTGCATTCACCTGGACGGATACTGCAAGGAGAAATACCATCATTGCAAGTCCGGAGAGAAATTCCTTCCAGACAAGGTGCGGGAAGGTAACTACAGTCTCTTCCTCCTCCCTGCTCCGCACGACAAGTGGAGCAGAGGAGAGCTCGGGACCGGTTCTCACCGCATGTCCGCGCGTCGTTATCATGCCCGCTCGACGGGCATTCCTGACGCTTGATGCTTCCTGCGCCATTACAGTCCTCCCGTGAAGCCGTCTTTTCGTACTCGCCAGAAGTGTATCACCATGAGAACGAATCCCAAGAGCGGAAGCGCTATGACATGGAGCACGTAGAATCGCGTGAGTGCGGCCTGTCCGACATTCCTCCCTCCCAGCATGATGTAGCGCGATACTGGCCCGACGATGGGACCGTACTTGCCAAGGTTGGTTCCAACCGTGATGGCCCACACTGCAAGCTGGTCCCAGGGAAGAAGGTATCCCGTGAAGGAGAGCAGGAGCGTGATGAGAAGGAGCGCTGTTCCAATGACCCAGTTGAACTGCCGCGGTGGCTTGTACGCGCCCTGGTAGAAGACACGTGCCATGTGGAGCCAGACGGTGATGACCATCGCATGTGCTGCCCAGCGGTGGATGTTTCTCATGACGAGTCCGAATGTCGCGACATACTGGATGTCCTTGATGCTCTGGTACGCCTGTCCAACAGACGGTATGTAGTAGAACATGAGGAACAGGCCGCTGATCGTGAGTGCGATGAAGAGGAAGAATGAGAGTCCTCCAAGACACAGGGTGTACGACACGCGGATTGCGGACTTCTTTACACGCACTGGATGGATGTGGAGAAAGAAGTTCGTAAGCGCTGTTCGTGCTGCAACCTTGTCCGTTGTGGGAAGGCCGTGCCTGAAGACGGAACCCCACACCTCGCTGGCAAATGCCTTGATGGGATTCTGCTCGTAACTGCCCGAGCTCATAGTGTCACCTCTCCCTCAGTTGCGTGCTGCATGATGGCTCTCACGTTTGAATTCCTCCCCTGCACCTACAGAACCTTTCCGTTCCACACACCTGTGGTCGCATCAATGCGCCAGAGGGGTGGAGTTACCTGACCTGGATTTCGATAGACAACTATATTCGACCGGTCAACAATGAACTGCTTCTTGTCAGGCGTGAACTCGATGTTGACCCAGTCCATGGGACGTGGTGCAGGCCCGTAGAAGTTCGTTGAGTCAATGAAGTATCTGCTTCCATGGCATGGGCAGATCCAGCCGTTCGGGATGCGCTCTGCAGGAGTGCGCTCTCCGTGCGACTCAGCAGTGGTGGGTGCTACCGGAGTGTTGGTCACGCAGTTTGAGTAGTAGTTCGGAGTGCAGCCAAGATGGGTGCACACGAGCTGCACGCAGTAGAACCCTCCGTCATCGCGGATGATGCCAACGCGGTGCTGATAGTCCATGTAGGGATTGTCCACAGTGACTGAGCTGGGATCGATCGGAACGATGAAGCGGAGTGGGGGATCACTGGTCGAATTTGGAAAGAGGAACTTCAGGGATTCGAAGCCTCCAAAAAGAAGTGCACCGAGAGAAACGAAGGTCCCAATGATGCCGATGAACTGGCGTCGAGTGACTTCTGCGAGCCAGTGAAGCTTGTTCTCTTTCGTTTCGTACGGATTGACACTCATAGGAGTTCACCGTATTCCTGTACGACTGCACTCACTGCGTTTTCCTCCTGCACTGCCAGAATCATACGAACGGATTGTTTGCTGACGGGGTAATGATGTTCGCGAACACGATCGCGAAGACCATGATGATGATAAATGCTGTGGCAATGGACAGGCAGCCAATGTCCTGTCGAATGGCGGCGAGAAATCGTTCACTTCGAGTCATGCTCTCTACCTTACTCTGCTGCACATGGCATCCGACACTCCAGTCGAGTGGTATGGCGTGTCTTCAGGTAGAGTGTAATAGACCGATACACCCCTTTGCGCTGTGAAGTGGGAGCATCGAATGGCAAGACAGAAAGGAAGGCAATGAGCACGTGGTATCCGATTGAGGTCTATTCCCTCTTCCTCCGCGTGTGCGGCGATATTGAGGTCATTCGTCCGCTGCGGCTCAGTGACACGCTCAACAGGATCTCCTCCCATCTCGAACTACGCAGTGCAACTGTCGATCCACTCTCAACAAACTTTCCTGTGCTTGCACACCCCCAGCAGGAGAGCATGCTTGCGAAGAGCGGAATTACGATCGTCTGCCCAACAAAGGAGCCCTCACCTGCGAGCAATCCAGCTCTCTGGCGGGAGAAGATCCCCCAGACCTACCTCTTCACGACACAAACCTTTTCACTGATGGCAGAGGCGCATCTCGACCTCAATGAATCACTCACGGACCACCTTGAACGGTATCCAAACGATTTTCTTCCACTGACGAGCATCTCCGCCCTGTGGATTGCTGGGGCAGCAGCAATGTCCCATGCCATCCAACGTCCATTTGGCCTGCTCAATCCTGCAACGATCGTGTCGTTCACTGCACAGTAGGCGCGACAGCCCCCAGAAAAGTGATGCCCCCGGATGCCGCTTTCGTATGACTAGGCGACTTCAGGCGTGGCTGATGCGCGAACGGTATCCACGGTATCCTTCGATTCCGCAGAGCTCTCCTTCTCACCTGCAAGAAGCGCCTTCCTGCCACGTGCGGTTTTGCGCATGCCGATGACAAGAGCGATCGTGCCAATGATGCCGAATGCCCAGACGAAAATCATCCCCTTTGCGAAGCGGAGTGCAGGATTCACGAAGATAAAGGGTACGGCAAAGCCGAAGGACATGTTCACCTGATCAAACGGAAACAGATGGTTGCCATGCAGACTCACGAATGATGCTTCTGCAGGAGCTGCCCACACAAGCGCAACCTGGGTCCAGAAGTAGCAGAAGCCTGCAAACAGGTACCACCATGCAGACTTCACGATGCGTCCAGCAATAGGCTTTGTATCGCGATAGAACTTCCAGATTGTAAAGGCTGGGAGTAGCGTGAATATTCCGTACGTGATGAAGGTGAGGAATACTGAAGTGATCTGGTTGGTTGTGAAGCCATTGAATCCGTTCATAAAGTGGACTATACACCACAGAACCCCGGGGTCTGGGGAACGCCTGGCATTCCCCGCACACCGAGGAACGATGAAGCTCTGTGGTTAACTGTACGTATGGTCCCCATGTGTACAGCGAGCAGGGTGGCATGACTTCCCGTACTGAAACACACCCAGCACTACTTGGCATTGCAAGCGTCCTTCCTGACCGTGTTCTCACGAATGCGGATCTCGAGCGCATGGTTGACACCTCGGATCAGTGGATCACTGAACGCACAGGCATCAAGGTAAGGCACCTCGCTTCCGACAGGGAAACTGCCTCTGTGCTTGGGGCACAGGCCTGCGAAAAGGTTCTCGACCTCTGCAGTGCCCCGGATGTGGATCTCATCATCACGACAACCTGCAGCGGCGACACACTCGTGCCTCCAACTGCCTGCCTCATCCAGCGGCATCTTGGCATGAAGGGGTTTCCAGCATTCGATGTGAATGCAGCCTGCAGCGGATTTGTCTACGGAATGGCGACAGCATCGTCGTACATCCGAAGCGGACTTGCACGGAAGGTTCTCCTTGTCTCGACTGAAG